>QNDS01000295.1 GCA_003644925.1 Candidatus Fermentibacterota bacterium | reverse complement strand
CTGCAACCGGGCAAAGTCTATATGCAACCGGGTGGTTATAAAATCGAGATGGAAAAACATCCCGATGCGCCCACCTGGCGGTTAATCGGCACGGATGCCGAAGGCGTGTTTTGCCATAAGCCCAGCACGGTTTCCGGAGGCGGTAAATCTGAGATATCCAAATCGTTGGACGATGCGGTCATTTATGGCCCCATCTTCGTAAATAACCTGGAGAAGGATCTGGATGCAGCTGAAGAAATATTTAGTCACGACTATACCCGACGCTTGAAACCCGAGTTCACGGATGAAGACCGCGACCCGGCACGAAAACCCCTGTCACCAGATCGAAGCCTGGGTTCGGTGATCAAATTGCTCACGCCTTCTCCGAGCAATACTGGCGATTTTAATCAATGGCTTGCAAGAATTCCTTCAAGAATTTTATCGCTAGTATTTATTATCAAACGTATTCACCAGCTGGAATGGGGTGATGACTGGCGTCGTCACTATACTGTTGACATTATTAATGGCGAACCCGGGCACGCGCTGAAAGCCAATAACCGGGAGCTGGTACTGTCCTACCTGCGCGTAGGGCTCGATCAAAAAGGTGAATGGCGCACCTACAAATTACGCCAGGATTTTATTGCTTGTGAAAAGGTTCAAATGGAAGACGACATCACCGCCTCCATTGTGGTGCCAACCGCCAGCCTGCCTAACACCTCGCCTAAATATAAGGGTGACAGTGTCAAGCTCACGCATAACTGTGAATACCGTCTGTTTCAACGCCCGGACGAAGCCATCCATCGTGGTTTTGATAAACAAACCGAGTTTGATATGGCACAATCCGGCACCTTCATGGCTAATTACGAACCACTGCACTGCAAGGCATTGGAAGATGTTGTCGAAGACGTAGTCACATTCCAGTCCTACACCAGCCCGATGCGCAAACTATTGCGCGGAGCCTACAAAGACAAGCAATACGTTGTATCTTCGGCACATCCTCGCTTAATCGATGGAGAACCCAGCAAAAACCCACGGTATTTGCAGCTTCGCCAGGATTTACAAAAGCCATTTCGTAAGCACATAGCGCTAATGGGCGCACGCTTAAGCCGTAAACTGGCACCGGATGCTACGGTGGTGCAATCGGTTGATGCAGTATTGACCGGCCGACGTAACAACCCGGCGGAACCGGGCATTCGCGCGCTCGCGGTGTATAACCCGATTCATTATCAGGACTTACCCGAACTGTTCATGGATTTCATTAGCAGCCTGACAGGGAAATCACCCTCCACAACAGGCACCGGCAGTGAAGGTGCGCTGACCAAAGGCCCGTTTAACGCTTTACAGACGACGACTGATCTCAACAACGCGCTGGTCTCGTATATTCTAACCGGCTATGACGGATTTTCTAGTGCAGCGGGTTATGTAGGGCCAAAATTACGCGTAGATCACGATATCAGTTTACTGATTCCGGAGATCTGGGCTCGTCTGGACCCAGAGCAACGAACCGCGACCTCCCTGATTAAATCGGGCTGCCTGGAGAAACTGGAAGACTTTGACTACGAGGGTAAAACAGTTCTCGCCAGCCGCCTGGGGTATCGCATCACCGATCGCTTTGTGGCAAGTTATATGGGCAAGATATTTGACAGCCCGGCGGTCGCATTCGATGAAGCGCTCCTAAAACCAGAGATGCAGGATATGGGAATGTACGTGGATGGTATTGAGAATATCGTAGAAACACAAAAATCTGTCGCTCAGCGGTATATTGATGATGGTAGCGTAGAATTCGCCTGCCCACCTATACACGCCCTGCTGCATATCATGGCAACCGGAAGCTTTGAAGGTAAGGATATTCAGCATCCTGCTATCAGGAATATGTTCAGCAAGGCCACTTTACTGAAATCTGAGTGGTATCAGGATCGCCTGATAACCCAGCAAAACCGCGATATAATGTTGTGGGAGCGACATATCGTTGCACTAACGGCTTTTTCTAATGACGAAAATCATACCGACATAGCCACGGCCATGGAGATTGAAAGCAAGCTACTTACAGCCGAAAACCGGCTTAAGGCAATTAAAAAGCCCGGGTATATAAACACGCTCAAGGGAACGATTGGTGCAGATCCTCTATAAAGACAACGGTTTCAATTAGGTTGTGAAATAGTCCGGGAGGATATTTTCTCTCCCTCTCGCCAAACCTGTACAGCTTCTGAGCCATCCGGCCAGGTAATCTTAACCTGGCCATGTGGTTTGCCATTTTTAAATTCTCCGACCGCTATTGCACCACTGGTTAAGGCTTCGGTTCCTCGACCGTCCTTCTTGTTGTTCCTATGTTGCCCGGAGTATTTGTAACCGTTTGAACCCACGTAAACACCATAACCGTGGAACTTCTCATCCTTGAAGCCACCTATATACTTTGCACCGTCCGGCCAGGTATAGGTACCCAGCCCCGAACGTCTGCCATGCCTCATCTCGCCAGCATATTCAGTTCCATCCGGCCAGGTCATAATTCCATAACCGTGCATTAAACCACCGCGGGTTTGGCCTACCCATTTGGCGCCATTAGGTAGAGTAATCATTTGCTGGTCACGCTGGCCTTGTGCCGTACCACCGTGGGGAGATTGCCAGGCAGGCGCCGGCATTTTGTTTGCCGAACTACAAGCCACCAGTATTACAGGAGCTAGAATAGAAGCAATTAATTTGTGCCTAAAGTTCATGTTGAATTTAGTATGGCGATATATAACCATTGCCGGACGTATCCTCACCTTCAGCATACCTACCACACGTCCCAGACTCAGGATCAAATATTGTCCCTGGCCCACACTTGTTACTCGCGGGTTTTCTTTGAGAATTCTTTTTCCTTGAGCTAGATTTCTTATGAGAGCTCTTCTTCTTGCTCGATGAGGTCTTAGACGGTTTATTCTTTTTGCTGGTCGTCTTGGGTTTGGATGCCTGTTTTTGCTTGGGCGGATTGCTGGCGCTCGGGGTCGGTTGGCGATTTTTATTTCTGACCCATTCGTTGTAACGATCTGTTTCTTGCTGTTGCCTTTGCCAGTCTGCCTGAATTTGTTGATTCAGTTTCTGTAAATCCCGGTTTAGTTGATCTATTGCCTGGCGTTTGCGATGTTCATTCTCCCGCTCGGCGTTAGCGATAACCTGAACTGCCTCGCCATACCAGCCACACCCCTGTGCACCCGCAAGCAGGCCACTGGCTGCTTTTGCATTATTATTACTCAGCGCAGAATTGATATAGCCCACGACCTGATCACAGCTCTGACACGCAGAACTACCGGAAACGCTCGCCAGAATCGTGCCTTCAGCACAGGTACAGTTGTACCTGCCATCTCCTGCAGGAACGGCCCGGCTGAACGCCACGTCTTTATCACAGCTCTTATCTTTATTATCCAAAGCCTTTTTCTCATCCCTGCTTTCCTCTGCAAACGCAGACCAGCCACATCCTCCCGAACGTTCCAAGATTGAATTCCCAGCCTTATTTCCCTGTACAGTAGCGGCTATATAATCACTATATAAGGCGTCGCACGATGTGCATTCATTCTTTCCAGTCTTGATACTGCCCGCGCCACAGGCTTCGGCCTTTGCATCCGCTTCAGCTTGTGCCTTTACATCGAGTTGTTGTCTGGTTTTTTCGTCGCGCCAAGTTGCAATGGCCCAGGTATCCGGTCTGGCACTCTCCAGATCGCGAAGATATTTAAGTTTTTCCGGATCAACATCTTCTAATATTTTATCCGCCGACGCATTGAGTTTCTCGATGCGCCCACTGTCTTCTTCAAGCGCCTCAAGCAGAGAGTCGATTTCTTTTTGCACTGTTGGATCAGTCAAATCTTGTTCAGTAATCAAATCATTGAGCGCGTTAGTATTGCGCCGTGTCCGTTTGTCAATCTGGTT
>QNDS01000294.1 GCA_003644925.1 Candidatus Fermentibacterota bacterium | reverse complement strand
TGTATACCTTGCAGGAGGGCTGTTTCAGTACGCTTCCACAATGTAAGTTGTCTCCGAGTATGTAATTCGGAATATCTACTTCATATCGGAGCGGGTATACTCTTCGCAAATGTGGAGTGGACCCCTGGAGTTTGAGGTGATGAAGGGAACGTTCATAGTTACGCTTTCTTCTTCCTCCAGTTCCATAGCGGCCTTCCGGGACTCTTTTTCAATCCGTTCCATAGCATTAGAATCTTCTGTAAGATCGATTTCATGCTGTATTTGAAACCGTTCTACAGTCAGATCGAAGATTATCTGCGCCCAATCCCTGTTGAATTCCATTGCCTCCGTTTCAGAATTATTACCCCTGCCTTTTAGGGTAGAGACCAGGAAAGAACTTCCGCAAAACTCACATTGTCCCGTTTTGCTTCCCGGGATAAATTTAAGATTCGCACTGCAGTTGGGACACCTCTTGAAGATAAAATCAATACTCATTGTAACCTCATCTGATCTAGTGCTAGCATATGATCGGATCCTAGCATATATACTCAAATCAAGCCAAAAACTGCATTAACTTCGGACTGATTCCATTTGAAGAAATGAAAGGCGGTGTGCATGGGTAACTCTTTTGAAATGCAGAAACGATATTTCACGTCCCAGCTGAAGCAGTTCGGGACAAAACCTGCGCTGAACAGGGCCAGAATAAATGATTGTGAGTATTACCTGGATATGCTGGAGGAAGCCGGTTCTCCGGGTGAGTTCAAGACCAGGATTCAGCAGACCGGTAACATGGTTTCAACGGCTAAAGCTGAGAGCTTTGACAGGTACGATAACCGGGCTTTCATCTACGAAGAGCTGGAACAGGAGAAGAAGGCTGAGGAGGACAGGCTCAGGCTTGAAATCATCAAATCAGCTGAAACACACACTGATCTGAGTCAAAAACTCGAGGATTTCGAACAGAAGACAAAATTGTCGTTCAACGAGAACAAGGCCATAAACGCCCTGGGTTCGATCATGAATGCTATCTTTCATCTTCAGACCGATGCGAAAGGTTCGGGTGATGAGGAACGATCCCTGGTGAAATTCCATGCTTACTGGAAACTGATGAGGGAAGCTGACCCGCATGTCTCCTGGGAGAAGATCATATCCTACAAACCGTACCGGGATAGAATCATCTTCACCGATGAACAGCTCACAGTGCTGGAAAAAGTGTTCAGGGAGGTGTGCGATGGACGCCACAGTTAAGCAGATACTGGACAGTTTCCGCTTCTCGGTGGACAATTACACTTCCAGTCTGGGTTCTGATAACGAAAAACTGATGAGGGCGAAGGAACTCGTTGAATCCCTTTATATCAAGGCTGAAGATGGTGCTGACATGATGGCCATAAGCATGGACCCGGAGTTTGGTGCCGCTGGTGCCCTTATCGGGGAGCTTGCTGCCGAACCTGTCCTCACTCCGGAAGAGCAGGCTTCAACAGAAACTGAGGGGGATACAGCCTCAGACGGGGCAGTGCCGCCTGCGAGTATTGCTGCAGCCGGTTACCATATGGCTTACGATTCCATGACTCCCGCAGTGAGGGAAAAACAGGGCAGGTACTACAGCAGGATATTTGAACTGGAAGAAGAGGCAGAGAATGCCGTTCACTTCAACACCCTGCTGGTCGAGGATGGCGTCCTTTTTGAGATGAGCCGGGAGCCGCTTATTGAAGCCGCAAAGGAGACACTTAAGCAGGCGGAAGATATTTATTCACCAACCGTTAATTACCAGCAGGAACTGGTTGCAGAAACTTACGCCGAAGTCAGCAGTATCACCGAGCTCGAGTTCCATGGTACTCTCATGGCGGAACTCTCAAATGTGGAACATGAATGGGACGCCCTCTTCATTGAGGTTATCGGTCTTCTGCCCACGTGTGCTCAGGCGATAGAGGCTTTCGGACCCATGGATGATCTCGTCGGGAAACTCAGGAACAGCCACAGGTTCATGGCAGAATTCATGGGCATTACATGGAATGAGGTCTTTGCCGATCCCCGATACCTTCTGTTCTGGAATAATGTCTTCTGGCCGAGAATACCGGCCGAAAAAAGAACAAAATACGGGGTGAACAGCGCTGAAGGCTGGCGGGACCTTCTGAAGGAAAAATTCTACGATCCCTTTGTGAAGGATGAACCTGTACCGCAGCCTGACCCCTCGAAAGCTCATGTAAGGTTATGGAGAAAAGTCTTCCCGCTTCACAAAACCCTTGACCTTCTGAATGATCCTCCAAGACCGGTGATAGAGAGGCATTAAAGAGCGTATCGATCTCTCAGTTTGCGCTGATGCGGCTTTTCCGGATCAAATGAACGATGCCGTAGATTAAAGGGACTGTCGATAGAGAGGCGAAGATCACCAGGATCAGTCTCATGCTGCCCAGGAAATCGTCGTTAGCTACACCTGCTAATTTCACCGATCCGAGAAGGAGTACCGGAGTTACAACCACCGCCTTGCCGGGTTTGGTGAAGATATGCTTCAAGCCGGGCAAGAAACACTCTTCGACTCTGGATTTCCCATCATTACTCCAACTCCCTTTCAAGAGGCGTTAGTATAAATACTGAGAGTTGTTTCTGAAAGGATCTGTCATTCTTCATATCTGAACACAGTCATAATCCGACCAGTTCTCTCGGTATTTGACGTGGCATGTCTACATATGGTATTCTCAATGAAGTAGTAACTTATAGCTGTATTTACAGCACTTGAATTTTCTTCAGGAGTTCTTACCGATGAAGCGAAACCCGGTTCTAGATTCGAAGGAGGAATCATGGATAACAAGGATCTGATTATTGCGGAGATATCCTCAGCAATAACCTCTGTTCTTGGAAAATCTGCTGCGGCAGTGATGCGCAAGGCAGGCAGACAGGCATCACTGCATATCTGGCCCGACCTTCCATCAGGCAAATCCGTAGCAGAGGCTGGTGAGATCATGACAGAAGGAGTTTTAGAACTCGGAGGCTTTGGCAGTTTCAAGATGAAACCCGGGGATGATCCGAATTCAGGTGTGATCGAGTTCAATGACTGCGCGTTCTCGGCATTTGTTGAAGCCAGCGGTCAGCCATGTGGACAACAAGCCATCTGTTACTTCGGTTTCGGTCTGGTGGAGGAGACATATTTCAGACTCACAGGTATCAGAACGAAAATTGAACTTGTGAACAGGGATGACGGGGCCAGGATCTGCTTCGAAACGGCGACTCCCAGGTGAAGCGTAAGGTGAAACCCGAGCGTGATGTTGAGAAAGATTATTCCGCCAAGCAGATGGTTGCGAAGATAAGGCGCCTGGCGGATTGTATTGAACAGGGCAGGAGATTTCGTATACAGATCGCTGGAGAAACCATCAACGTACCCGCTGATGCTTCATTCAACATTGAACATGAGCGGGAGGGCAGGGAAGAGGAAATAGAGTTTCAGATCAAGTGGAGCAACAACCGGTAGACTAGCTGAACAATCCTTCTTCCCGGAGGCTCAGGGTTTCACCATCTGCCACTATCATGTGGTCCAGAACCCTGAATCCGAGGCTCTTGCCAAGATCGCTGAGCTTTCTTGTCAGATTTATGTCCTCCTGACTTGCCTTCTTCGCGCCTCCCGGATGGTTATGTACCAGTATCACCGCAGTTGCTCCGGTTGCGATTATTTTCTCAAGCAGGTTCCGAGGGTGAACTGCGGCCCTGTCAACTGTTCCGAATTCCAGTACGCACTCGGAGATAAGCCTGTTGCTTGAATCCAGGAGAAGAGCGATCAGTTTCTCCTTTCTGAGCGTTCCCATCATGGTTTCAAGGTATTCTTTAACCTTCGAAGGGCTGTCCATTATCTGTGCGCCTTTTCCGGGTTTCAATGACATTGCAGTGACTGATGTGACCATGTTAATGAGAATCGAAGC
>QNDS01000293.1 GCA_003644925.1 Candidatus Fermentibacterota bacterium | reverse complement strand
TAGAACTTCAGGGCACGGCCCCCGGCGCTGGTCTGCTGGGGATCGAACAGGCCCCCGCCCACGTTGTCACGGGTTTGGCTGAGGATGATCAGGATGGACCCGGTGGCGGTTAGGCGGCTCACCACCCGGCGGATGCGGGTGCTGTTCATCTTGGCCTTGCCGTCCCCGTAGTCCCCCTTGGCCTTGGTGCCTTTGCGGGCGGCCTTTTTGCTCTCTTGGAACTTGGCCTCGGCATACTTACTGTCCAGCGCGTCCATGCTGTCCAGCAGGTAGATGAACGGCTGGCCACCAGGGGCCTCGGCGGCTGCCAGCGCGTCGTCCAGGTTGAAGTACAGGTCCTCGATCTCGGCGCTGTACTCCGGGGCCTCGGTGGTGCCCGCAGGGGGTTCCAGGCGCTCGGCCATGCGGGTGCCAAAGTAGCGTTCCAGGTCCATGAGCGCCCCGTCCTCCGCGTTGTCGTAGATGAACCTGTAGTCGTCGAACGCGGGGTTGATCGAGGCCTCGGCCAGGCAGGTGAGCATCAGGAAGGTTTTGCCGCTGCTGCTGTCCCCCACCATCCAGATGTACTTCCCCTTGGGAATGCCTCCGGCAGCCCGGCCGGACATGGCCAGGTCCAGCACCGTGCTGCCGGTTTTGAGGAGGTCCTTGTCGGGGATCACGTCCCGACGCTTTGCCCCTGTGCTGCTAAGGGCTGCCGCTATGTCGTCTGTCGCTGCCATACAGGGCTCCTTAAAGGGCTGGGCAGCGCGGTTCGGGGTAGGGCCACCCCTCACCGGCTGCCCAGCGTACACCCACGGCTAGGCCGTGGTCAGGCAGGTTAGTCTTCGTCCCAGTCCTCATCCCAGTCCTCGTCGCCGTCGGCGTCGTCAGAAGGGGATGTCTTGGTCGCACTGGTGGCAGAGGGTTTGCCCTTCGAGGAGCTCTTTGCGCTCCCCGCACCAGCTACACTTTCGTCGGGGCTGTCGCTTTCCCCGCCGGTAGGGTCCGCATCGTCGTCGATGGGCTCCAGGTCCGTGGGGTCCACGCCCTTGTGGACGTTGTCCTCCTCGTCCATGATCACCACCGTGAGGCCGTCCTTGGCGATACGCAGCACCGTGCAGGTGCCGTGCTCGTCGTGCTCCACTTCCCCGCCCTTGGTGATGCCCAGGTCGGCGGCGCTGGGCGGCTTCTTCTTGGGCTTGGCAGCGGCGGCCTTTTCCTCGGCGGCGGCCTTCGCCTTGTCGGCCTTGGCCTTGTCGGCCTTGGCCTTGCGGGCCTTGGCCTTGCGGGCCTTGGCCGCAGCCGCGTCCACGGCGTCCTGAAGGTCGTCGTCGTCCTCGGCCCCGTCGTCCACGTTGGCGTCGTCCGGCTCCTCCTCCGGCAGGGGCTCCGTGCTGGGCTCCCCGTCCAGGGCGGCCTTCAGGGTGGCGTAGTCCGGCACCTTGAGCAGCTCGTCCAGGCAGATCTCACCAGCCAGGGCCAGCATTTCCACGGCGGCCTTGGGGTCACCATCCGCGTCAAAGCCGTCCTCGCGCTCGTCGAAGGTGAGCTTGGCGGCCTTGATCCATGGGTTGGCCATGCCGATGCTCTTGGCCTTGAACCGTACCACCAACGTCGCCCCGCCGTCCGGGTCGTCGAAGTTGTCGATGTAGTCCTCCTCCTCGGCGGCCAGCTCCTCGTCCAGCAGCTCGCCAAACGTGCCGTAGGCGGCCTCGAAAAGCTGTAGGCCCTTTTCCGCCTCCTCGTGTACGAACACCAGGAAAAGCTGCCGCCACTTGGCTTTGAAATCCTTCATGTCGTCCCAGTCTGCGCCGTCCTTGCGCAGCCGGGCAAAGTGCTCCAGCACGGGGTCCTTCACCCCCATCAGCTCCCCGATGGAAATGAACCGCTTTTCGTCCACGCCCAGGTTGTTGTAGCAGGGGTAACTGAGCTCGAAGTACTCGTCGCCTTCGTCGGCGTTTTTGTTCACCTTGCCCACCACGTAGGGCAGCACGTCGATGTGGTAGGTGCGCTTTGCCTCGGGCACGAACTTGTCCATGCCGTCGGGGATGACGATGGCGTCGAAGTCACCACCCCCCGCGTGCTGCTGCTGCCGCCTCTCGTGGCGGTTATCCCGCCGCTTGCCCCGGCGGCCTGTGCCCTTCTTAGCCATGCTCGTTCTCCTTGGATCTTGTGGCCGTGGGCCACACCGGCCCTCGTGCCTGTAGTATCGGGTCCAGCCTAGCTTTCCTTGGCCCGCCTACGCGTCCGGCGGGTCACTGTCTTGCCACCCTTTTCCCGCGCCGCATCCTTCAGGGGTGCAGGCTGGTCAGGGGAGGTGGGGTCGGCATACCACTGCCGCAGGAACAGGTCTGTCATTCCTTGAAGGGTACTCTTGCGATGGGCCAGCGAATTCTCGGCGGCCTTGAGCACCCGCACCGTGTGCCAGGCAGCGTTCAATCGCTTGAGCGCCACCTTGTGCTCCGGCTGTTCCAGCACCGCGTTCGGCACCGTGCTTTCGGTGGCCTTGGCGATGCCGTAGGCCACCGGGTCGTCGCGGATATCGCGGGCCAGCTCGGCAGCCACCACGGCCAGCTTCGCCTTGGCCTCGTCGGCCTCCTGCATGGCGTCGGCAAGCTGGATGCCGTACTCCAGCATCAGCGCGGCTTGCCCCTTCCATTCGTGCAGCAGGTTGTTCTCGTCGATGGGTGCGTTCAGCTCAGCCCGCACGGTGTCGCGTATGTCCTCGGCCATGGTGGCCTCCTATAGGGCACAGGCCCGGTAGCAGCTCGCCACAAGCCCCGCCTTTTTTGTGTCGAAATAGTTGTCGGCAAACTCCTCCAGGATGTCCACGGCCCGGCTGGCTTGCTTGCCACCACCCAGGGCCACGCTGGTGAAGTAGGCTTGCATCATCCACCGTAGGCCCTCAGGCTCCTCGTCACACGCCTTGATCAGCGGGGCCACCTTGCTCCATGGCTTACCCGCCATTACGGCACGGGCGATCTCGATGGCGGTGGCCTTGGCGTCGGCGTTCTCCAGGGCGGTCAGCTTGGCCTCGTCGTCAGGCATACCCAGGATCTGCTGGAGGAGCACTAGGGCCTTGCGGGCGCTGCCATCGGCCACGCTGCCCAGCTTGGCGCTAACCACGCTGTCAAGGGCATTGTCGCGGTCCTCAGCGATGCGCTCCACCAGCCCCACCAGCTCCGGTTCGGTCAGGTTACGCACCTTGATCTCGGTGCAGCGGGTCCGGATGGCCCGGCGCAGCTTTTCGGGGCGGGTGGTGGCCAGCATGAAGTAGGCGTGCTCGGGCGGCTCTTCCAGCAGCTTCAGGAAGGCCCCCTGCGCGTCGGCGGTTAGCTGGTGGCACTCGTCGATGAGCCACACCCGGCACGGCCCGGCCATGGGGGCCAGGTTCACCACGCCCTCCAGGCCCCGCACCATGTCGATGCCCCGGCTCTTGGCTGCATTCACCTCCTTGAAGTCGTAGTCGGCACACTTGAGCTTCCGGCGCACAATGCGGGCCAGGGTCGTCTTCCCACACCCGCTAGGCCCCGTGAACAGCAGGGTGTGCGGTATGCCCTCCTCACTCTTGCCAAGCCCCCCCACCTGCTGGCAGGCCTCCTTCTGCCCCACCATCTGCTTAAAGCTGGTCGGGCGCTCCTCCAGGTGTATCTCGCGCATCACTACTCCTTTTCGTTCGGTAGGCTGCCGGGGCGGCCGGTGGTTATGCTATGGCTACCGCAGTTCGCGCACCGCTGTGGCTCGGTGGTACTTGGTGAGAATCGCAATTGGGCGCAGCTTCCGCAGCGGTATTCCCAGCACGTAGCCAGGTATGCAACGCCTCCGATTACGGACGCCTTTTCTTCAGCCGCCATGTGCCGTCCTTCCACTTAGCTATGGGTCGGTGTCGCACCTTACCACCCCAGCACTTCGGCCGGGTTAGTTCAATGATGTAGGC
>QNDS01000292.1 GCA_003644925.1 Candidatus Fermentibacterota bacterium | reverse complement strand
TCAGGAGTACTGGAGAGTGATAGCCCGTACCTACAGAGAGCTCGTACTAAGGCTACAGAGGCTGCTGGTGGACGTGGACTGCTTAATAGCTCTATGGCTGCAGGGGCTGCTGAGGGAGCTGCTATAGACCGTGGGCTACAGGTGGCACAAGGGGATGTTGATGTAGATAAGTTTAATGTAGGTGCTACCAATGCCTCTGAGGATGCCAGATATCAGGCAGCTCATGACCTCTCTTCAAGAACTATGGACTTCCAGAATCAATTGGGTGGTAAGGAAGCTGACCATATATTTAGTGTTGGTCTTCAAGGTGAGAAGCAAGAGGATGCTATTGAAACTTTAGCTAAGGAGCATCAGAATGCAACAGCCCTACAGAGACAGAAGTATGAAGAGCAGATGAATCAAGATGCTTTAAAGTATACAAACAGTCGTGTCTTAGAGCTTCTTAAAGGTGAGACAGCATTATATAATAACTACCTTGATACCTATGGAGCTATTGCCTCTTCAGATGTTGTAGATAAGGGCACTCAACTTTCCAATCTATGGATCCAAGTAGGTGAAGCTGTTAGGGCTAACTCAGACTATCAGAACATAACCATCTCAGGTCCTGGTGCTCCTGGGTACAGTGTTACAGGTATCTAGTGGAATACTTCGAGGACTTATATGAAGATCCAAAGGGTTCCAAAGAGCGTTCAAGGGTAGACCTTGAGGACTCTAGGGACTCCGCTATGCAGTGGATGGATGAATACTATGAGACACCAGAAGACTTAAAACTAGTTAGCGATAGGCTTGAGGCTCTAACAGATTATAATTCTGAGTATATGATTGAAGCTCAGAGACGTAGTGAAGAAGAACGTAGAGAGAGTGGATACCTTGAATCAGGCTTTGGTAAAGGTGTTGGAGCCACAGCAGCTATCGATAGAGCCTATCAGGTTGCTATGGAAGATGTTTATGTTGATAGTTTTAATACAGGTGAGCAGAACAAGGCTAACCTTGATGAATACTACAAGGCCTACCAGACAGCAATGAAGGCTTTAAACTTCCAAGGGTCTCTTAGTGTTGATGAGTACTCATACAATCTTATAGTACAAAAGATGGATGACTTTCAACAGGATAAGATTGAACTCCTTGATGAACAGTTTGAGTACAGTAGTGTATTCCAGAAACAAGCTCATGATGATAGGATATCCAGACAACAGTTTAGTTACTCTAATGACCTTGCTATGCAATTAGCCAGGAATGATGCTTCTATATCTGATAAATACTTATTAAACTATGCACAGATTATTAGTTCTGATATCAATCAACCCTCTAAGTATGACCTTATATATAACATGGAAAGTAATATGGCATTTGCAAAGAATGCAATGAGGGACTATCAGGATGTTAGGATTGGTGATAGTCCTTATGATATAAGTTATATAGATATGTATACACCACCAGGTGTTGGTGATAGAGCTGACGATGCATTCAACTGGAACGCTAAAGATGCTAATTTTGAATACGTTAAGTTTATGGAGATGCTCCAGGATATAAGACACCAGATACATAGTTCTACTAATCACCAAGAGAGAGATGCTTCAACCCTTTGGTATACAGCTAATGACTTATTATATAAACAGCTAACAACTATTGATAAGAACTCTCAGGCTTATTTTGATAAGATGGATTATTACCATAGGATGAAAGGTGAAGTCCTTGGGACTAACCCCAGCAATGATGAGATAGAACAGTTCTTTAGGGACATCTATGAGATTAGTAACTCACAAGAGGAAGCGGAGTCTCGACACTCTTACAAAATAGCTTCTATTAATAGACCAGTATATTCTTTTGATGATTTTGGTGGCCTTCCAGGACCTTTCACTTACGATGTAACAACTTGGGACTCAACTACAGGTGAACTAATTAAGACACCTATAACTGTTGAGGGTCATCCAGAATACTATACAGCTGTCTATAGTCAATACGATGAATGTATGTTGGGTGAGTGGTCATTTAACTGTACTAAGCCTGATGGCTATGACGAAGCTAAAGCATCTTGTCTCTCTCCTAATACATGGAGTGATGGACAGTGTAGAACCCCAGGCGAACTTTGGCAAAACGCTTTCGACTCATGGGTATAGGATGATATTACAACAGGAACAAATAGAACAGATGGTGGACCTAATAACCCACCATAACGAAGTGGACCCACAGCCTTCTTTCTCCCAAAGGAAAGTTAGGTTTCTTCTCAATAATTTATGGGAAGACCCAAAGGCTCTACTGCTAACTAACAAGAATGTAAGCGCTGTCTTAGTTTTAATGATTGTCCCTTCACATTTTTCAACAACCCCAAACCTTACAATGGTTGAATTTTTCAGTAAGACCCCAGGTGGTGGGATAAGATTATTAAAGGAGGCTCAACCTTGGATTGACTCTTGGGGTGATGGTGTTATGTACCAGACCTTTACAGTTACAAGTGGTGAGTACAGTGAACAACTTATGGAACGATTAGGAATGACTAAGATGGGTGTAATATATAATATGAAAGGGGAAGGTTAATGCCACAAGCGATACCAATTATAATCACAGTGGCTCAGGTAGCAATGGCTACTTATAGCGCTGTTAATGCAGTTAAGGCTCTTAAGGATGGTAACATCATGGGAGCAGTTATGGGTGGTATAGGAGCTTATACGGGCTTCTCTAACATTGCAAGCTCTATGGGATCCTCTGTGGCCTCTGAGGGTGTGGGGCAGGCTGCCAGTAGTGCAGCAGCTCAAGGCACTGCAGAGGGCATCTCAGAAGCTGCCACAGGTGGTTTGTTTGAAGGTATGGAGGCAGCTAGTGGCTTTGAGTCAGCAGCCCTTCCAGCCTTCTCAGGAGCTGAGAGTGCCCTTGGTGCTATTACAGGTGACCTAGGTACCCTTGCGGTTGATAATGCAGGCCTTCTGGAATCAATGGCTCCAATTAGTGAGATGAGTGATACCTTCTCTATTGGTGATACCTTTGATAGGGTTGTCCAGGGTGCTAAGGACTTTGGTAATGAAATCATTGGAGAGCTTAAGTCTGTTGGTAGTGGTCAATACGCAGATGAGGGTGGTAACATCTTTGATTCAATGGGTAAACTCTTATCTAATCCTTCAGTTCAGACAGGTCTTAAGGCTGGTGTAGGTCTCTACGCTAAGAAGAGAGAAGAGGATGCTAAGAAGGAAATCTATAAGGACCAAAGGGATTGGACAGAGCGACAGTCTAAAGAGAAGTTGGCAAGACGTAGTGCTTCCCCAAATTTTGTACCAACTAAGATAGTGAGAGGTGGTTAACATGGAAGATGAACAACTAGAACAAATCAAAGCTTTATTCAGAGAAGCCCAAGACACTGTCTATGGTAATGGAGCCTTTGATACTATGGCTGACCAAGCAGAAGCTACAGGAGATATTAATGGGGCTGTTGCTCAATTGGTTGCTGCTGTTATTAATTCAACTATCAAAGATGCTGGAGTTACAGATACAACAATCCTGTTAGGTCTTGGTATTATGTTGATTAGTGATATGCTTGATGGTTTACAGAAGGTTGGTCTTACAGCTGAAGTGGATGCTATACCAGAGATTATAAATTCTGCTATGCAACAGGTGTTTGATACTAACCCTGAGGTAGCTGAAGCTACCATGAATGACCCTCAGATGAGGGCTGCTATAGAGAACGGGATGGGTAGTGATATAATGAACCAAGCTAAGGCTGGTGGTGATGTAGCCCAAGGGGTTCTTCAAGGTACTGTTGAGTCTCAAGGGGGTGGTGTATGAGTACAGGTTGGAGTAATACCGGTGGTGAAGATATTGGTGTGTTGGCTCAAGCGGGTGCTGTTTCAGCAAGAGGTCAAGCTCAGGCTGTTGATGAGGGTGTATGGTCCACTGCTGGTGATATGATGATGGATTGGGCTGATTCAGACATTAAAGAACGAGC
>QNDS01000291.1 GCA_003644925.1 Candidatus Fermentibacterota bacterium | reverse complement strand
TCCATCGAAACCGACACCCACGCATCTTGCGGTACCGCCGATAGCTTCCAGATCGATGTAATCCAGCTCATCGAGAAAAGCATCCCCACCGACTCCAGCACCGGAACTCATGGAGGTTGCTGCATCCGTTGTTTGGGCACCTGACGAAACAACGAGTACAAGCGCAAGTAAGATAAGAATATAACGCATTTCACTCCTTTCTTCTGTTTTACAAGAACATACTGCGACAAGTATTATCAATACGGATTATTGTCGAAACGGTCAAGGGTATTCTGATCGCAGGAGAGAAGTGCTATGTTCCGGGCAAATCACCCCACTGCTGAAAACGATCCGGTATACTTTGCAAAACAGGAAGGACAGGCACAGGATTTGAGAGGGAGTAAGAATGCCAAGACAGGTTGATGTTGTAATAATCGGTGCTGGAACTGCAGGGCTCTCTGCACTTGGGCATGTGAGAAAAAGAACGGACAATTTCGTAATCATCAACGATGGCCCATACGGTACTACCTGTGCAAGAATAGGCTGTATGCCCTCAAAGCTGCTCATTGAGGCTGCCGATGTATTTCATAAAAGACATCTTTACGAGGAAATGGGTTTCAAGCCGGGCGGCACGGCTTCGGTGGATGGAAAAGCAGTTCTTAAAAGGGTAAGAGCTTTCAGAGACATGTTCGTCTCTGGTGTACTCCGGTCAACAGAAAATCTGGGAGACAGGAACATAGCTGGAAGAGCAAAGATCCTCGCCCCTGACCTTGTTGAGGTAAACGGTGAACAGATCAGAACAAAGGCGCTAATTATCGCAACAGGCTCCACCCCGGTAATGCCGGGACCCTGGAGGAAGTTCGGGGACAGGGTTATTACCAGTTCAACACTGTTTGAAATGGAAGACCTCCCGGAGAGCCTGGCTGTAGTAGGCCTTGGTGCCATTGGTCTTGAAATGGCGCAGGCATTCAGCCGTCTGGGAGTTGAAGTAACAGGATTTGATGCTTTGAATACACTTGGAGGTATCAGCGACCCGGATGTGGCAGCTTCTGCAGTTAAGATATTCAGGAAGGAATTCCCGATTCATCTGGAGAGCCATGTAACCCTTGAAGAGAACGGCCCTGACAGGATTCTCGTCCGATCAGACGATTCAGATGTTTCTGCAGACAAGGTGCTTGTGTCAGTTGGCAGAAAGCCCAATATCGCGGGTCTCGGGCTTGCGAACCTCGGTGTTCCCCTCAGCAGAACGGGAATCCCCGCTTACAATCAGCACACCATGCAGGTTGGAGATCTGCCTGTATTCATAGCCGGGGATGTTAATACCAGGGTACCCCTGCTGGCCGAAGCAGCGGACGACGGACACATTGCCGGATACAACAGCATAAAGGATAAAAACCACTCCTTCTGCCGGAGAACATTCATAGGCATTGTATTCACCCACCCCAATATTGCGGCGGTAGGGACTAAATACGCAAATCTCAATATGGATGATATCGTGATCGGTTCCATGGATTACAAAGGACAGGGAAGGGCTATGTGCGCAGGCGAGAACCACGGTCTTCTAAGACTCTATGCAGAAAAAAGTACAGGTAAACTTGTCGGTGCGGAAATGGCTGTCCCCGATGGAGAGCACCTCGCACATTCCATCTCCTGGGCAATTCAGAGAGGACTTACCGTCTTTGAAATGCTTGAGCTGAATTTCTACCACCCGGTGACTGAAGAGGGGATCAGAGCAGCATTGAGAGTAGCGGCAAGGACGATAGAAGAAAGAGAATCCGGTCCGGAAATTCCCCAGTGCCCCGATTGACTCAGCCGGCGAACCTGCAGTTTCCGAGAGCGGGGGCCATAACTTTGTCCTTCCCCGCCCGCTTGGCCATGTACATTCTCTGATCGGCATATTTAAGCAGCAGGTTCCGGTCCCCCACATCCGTCAGGTAAGTGGATACACCAAGGCTTATACTGACTTTCCCCAGAGGCTGCTGCTCCGAATGAGGGATTACGTACGATGATTCAACAACTTTCTTCCGTATTCTCTCCGCTATTTCTGCGGCTTCCTGCTCGCCTGTGAATGGAAGGATACAGACGAATTCCTCACCGCCATACCTTATTAGAACATCTACTTCCCTTATAGCGCTGCTCATAGCCTTCACAACGGTCTTAAGCAGAGTATTTCCCATGGGATGACCCCAGGAATCATTGTAGTTCTTGAAATCATCTATGTCCATCATGATAAGAGAGAATGGAAAATTCGACCTGTCCGTTCTCACGAACTCCTCTTCGAGTTTTTCTTCAAAGAAACGCAGATTACCAAGCCCGGTAAGCTTATCCTTTCGAGCCAGGCTGAGTATCCGAGAATGAAGCATTGCATTCTCAACCGCTGTAGCTGCGTGATTTGCGAGGGCAACGATGGTTTTTTCCGATTCGGAAGAGAATCTGCCCGGGACAGAACTCTGTATATCAACAGCCCCCACTACTCTATCCTGAACGATCATTGGAACAGCAAGCTCGCTTCTTATTCCTGTAAGGTTCTCAATGTATCTTATGTCTTCCCGTGCCTGTTTGATGTTGATAGGCTTTCTGGTGTAAATGGAACTGGCTACGGTTCCCCTCGAGGGATTGCTCTGAGGGTTGACGGCCCCGATTACAGCAGGTTTGTGGATCTTGATAACTACACCGTCCGGATCGGTTTCGCGATCATAGCCAGCTGTAGCCGCAACTTTTACAGAATCAGGAATCAGGTTTTCTCTGCTTCCATCAGCCAGAAAAACAGCAACCGCTTCGGAAGGAAAGAATCTTCGCAGAGCCTTCACGACTTCTTTGCAGATCTTATCCAGATCCTGTGTTGAGTTAAGTTCTCTACCGATTACGGAAATGGTTTCCAGCTCTTCGTTCTTCTTTCTCAGGTTCTCTCTCAGAGCGAAGCTCTCGGTCACATCGTTGGACATGATGACGATTCCCGCGAAATGACCAGCTCTCTGAAACGGAAGGTAACTGACATTCAGAACCAGATCATCCGCGCCGGCGCGGCCGATATGCACCTGCCGGTTCAGGACAGGTTCTTCCTCCTGCAGAGCTTTGAGAAAAGCGTTATCATTGCTTGTAGTGAGAACAGGCAGCACATCCCTTATCTGCTTCCCCTTGAGGTTCTCAATGCTTATTCCGAACATCTTGATCACCCTCTGCGTCACCTGCAGAAGAATGCCTGAATTATCAACCACCAGTATACCCGAATCAAGGCTGTTCATGATAGCTGACATCTGTTCACGCTCATCGGTTACATCTTCGAGGATCATTGCGTTTAGAATTGATTCCGCAGCATGAACTGCATAATGTCTGAGAGCTTCAAGATCCGTCTTTTCGATCTTTCGTCCGGTGATATACCTGTCACATCGAATGAGACCGATCGGACGTCCAGCAGCCACAAGCGGTGTGTCGATGTAGTTATCTGATCCTGCCCACCAGAGCCGCTCGTCCAGCAGATCAATATCCTTGGACCGTATCTGGACCAGTTCCCTTATAGCTACTCCCACGGGAAGGTCAGCGAAATCCCGCAAATGGATGGAATCAGGTATGTCTGTTAAATTCCTGCCCCTTGCGACTTCAGTAACCAGTTCATCAGTCTCTTCAAGGTATCGCGAGAGCCAGACCCGGTCAAAGGTGAGCCCTGTAAGAATACCGCTTGCCATTCTTCTGAAGATCTCACGGACACTCATAGTCCTTCCCAGCTCCTCAGTAAGATTCCACGTGGCTTCAAGTCTGTTCACTCTGTTTTCAAGATAGCCGCAGAGTTTCTCAAGAACGGTTTCTCTATCCGGTGGACTGCTCCTTGACAGCCCGAGGGCAGCGCTCGAAGAAACACCTTCTGTGAGTGTCCTGCAGAGTTCCACGAACTCCTCGGGGCGAAGAGGAAGTTCTTTGACTAAGTCAGCCCCCGCCCACTCGGCTCTCTTGTGAAGGAATGCATCG
>QNDS01000290.1 GCA_003644925.1 Candidatus Fermentibacterota bacterium | reverse complement strand
TTCGATACGAACGAGAAAATTAAGAAAACATTTGACGCTGAGAATATTTCCATACCCTATCCTCAGCTTGACGTTCATATGAATAAGGATTGATCTGTAACTACATGTACAGCAGTAACTGAAGGGGGGTCAATTACTGCTGCGTTGATTCAATGTGTTTTGTGTTTTATATATTGTTTGATACTCGATTAGATCGCTAACAGAAGAAAGGGGTTCAGTATCATGCGTTATTTTTTGTTATCACTCATTATGATCATACCTGTCTCTGTCTTCGCGCAGGGTTCGCATCAGGTTAATTATGATCTCAGCAGCGAATGGGAGGCAACCGGTTTCAATAACGGTAGAGCCATGGTTCGGGATGGCGACGGCTTCTTCCATATTGTGTACCACACACAGGACAATCCGAGTGCCCCGCCAGGTGGTTTCTGCGATATCTGGTATTCACATACTCTGGTTCCTGCTCCTCCAACCATTCCAGCTGATTGGGCACCTGCTGTTAAGATCGTTTCTCTCCCCGGCGATGACCGATATCCCTCTATAGCGATAGAACACGGTTCTCCAGGTGTTTCCAATGACAATGACATGCTCCATGTTGTCTGGCAGCACTGCGATCCGGGAGGTATATACGATATCTTCCATTGTTCAAGCCCCAATAATATGGTGCCCCCTCCGGATCAGTGGAGTCCTCCGATGCCCTAATATAATAGCAATCACAATTCGCTTGTTCCGGACATTGACTGTTCAAAGGGCAACATACTCCATGTTGTCTGGCAGGAAGAAGATGTCGATCCTTTCTCTGAAATCTTCTATTCGCGGAGTCTGGATAATGGTATTACCTGGTCCCCTTTCACGAACATAAGTGTTACTCCGGGGGTAAACAGCCAGATGCCGGATGTCGCCACAATTATTGATTTCATGGGTCCGCCATCGGAGTATACGTACTCTTCAGACGTTGTTCATGTAGTGTGGAACGATGATCTTGATCCTGCATCGCCACCTCACATCCTCTACACTGCAAGCCCCGATGCCGGAGTTTCGTGGCCGATGCCTTTCGAGGATGTAACTCTTATGTCGCAAGCAGCTGGATGGGATGGGTATCCATCACTCACTGTTGACAGAGATGATTTCCCGCATGTGGCATGGATGACAGAATTATGGCCACATGATCCTGACTCACCGGGACCTTACACTCCCGGCGCTAATCCTGCCGTAGTTAACAGCTTCCCCGGCCCTGATCCCGGAATGTACGGAGCCCTGGGTAATTTCATTCTTTACAGCTGGCGCCTCGGTGGAATGTGGAGCCCGGTTGAAATTGTAAGCAGTATGACTACTGATGATGAATTTCCTTCTATAGCTGTTGATCCTTACAATTTACTATGGATCGGATATCAGATGTTCGATGGAATGGACTACGAAATAGGCCTTGCCACCAAGCCCATAGGTGCTCCCTCATGGAATTTAGCGAATGTCTCCATGGATTTCGAACACGATGATCTATTTCCATCCACTGCCACGAAGAAAGCCGGAACCTCTTCTCCGGGATTTGATCTGACCTGGACGAAGATTGACAGTGATGGATCAGCCGGCGGCCATGGTCCCGGTGCTGCTTTGTCACCCGCTCATGAGATTTGGTTCGCTGGAAATACGGCTTACTCTCCTCCGGTCGCTATCGGTAACAACCCTGAAGGAAGCATTCCGGGAGACTTCCACGTCTATCCCAACCCGGTTCTTGCAGGTGCCTGGATATTCACAGGTGAGTCAAGCGGATTGATCAAGATATTCGATCTGAGCGGACGTGTTGTGTTCCGTGAATCTATTATGCCGGAAAGTAATGATAATCTCTTCTGGGGAGCAGCATGCAGTGATGGCACTCCTGTTCCCAACGGCCATTACATTGTTACGCTTCAGAATGGTGATATGCTGAAAACTCTGTCCATCATAGTCGCCAGATAAGAGATTCAGAACGATGTGCGAAAGGGCGGGAATAAATCCCGCCCTTTTAATATGTATCAGTTCCTATTAGAACTTCCAGAGAGTTTTAATAGTACCGAAAGTTTGCGGTTCCAGCGCAAGTGTTCCATCAAACATCAACTGGGACATTTTTGTGGCAAGTGTACCAGTTGAAGCATTGATGTCACTCTTGTTCATCAAGCCTCTGTTGACTCCGGTTTCCCACATGTATGTGTAGAACATGTTTGCCCCGCCTACCCATTCCAGTTCAACTATCAGATTGTCAACTCCGTTGTACCAGAACTGTGAATCGAGGGTAATGTTCACCCACTCATCGGGACCTGCAGACATAGCCTGCGATGCTGTTTCGTATACAAGGGTTCTTGTGCCTGTAATATAGTTATCCGCGAATGTGCTGGAGAGTTCGGATGCGGATGCGAGCCCTACGTAGAGCTTGAAACTATTGTAGTTCCCGGTAGCTGCTCCTGAGGATCCACCTCTCTGCCAGCCGATCTGGCTGATGGTCATGGCTCCTGACATTTCCGAAGATAGTGCTATCACCTGATAGCGGTTTTGAGAGCCTCAGGATGCGCAGAATGGATCCATGCTGGGGATCGAGGGTGATCCCACTACAACAGAAGCAAGACTTACTCCTGTTACAAGCAATAGAAGACAAGCTGCTGCGGTTTTCATAGTGACCTCCTTATTTAGAAAAATAATACATACTAAATTAGTAGGGATTTGTCCAGTATTGCGATCTGTCTTTGAGCACAACTTCATCCAGATGCAGAAATACTCAAGTGCAGGAAGACATTTTCTAAAGCATATTCGCAGATGAGTTCTTACTTGATCACTACGACCGATGTCTGGGCGGAGAGCTCCCCTGCTTTCACCCTGGCAACGTAATAACCTGTTCCTATTGATGACAGGGACAGAGTGCAGGATGAATTCACCAGAGTACCAGATGCAACAATTCTTCCAGCAGTATCGTAGAGCTCAACCGTTCCGTATTCTGCCTCGCCGAAGGTCAGAACCAGCATCGACGACTGGCAGGGATTCTGTGCCACGGTCAGACTGGTGGTAACATGATCCTCACCACTTTGCTCATCTATACCAAGCAAATGCATAGCTGGCACCAAAGTGGGATCACCCAGTAGCACCATTCCAAGGTGCCAGGATTGCTCATAGGAAGTAAGGCCGCCATTAGCTATGTAATCCCACCAGCTCATGAAAGCCTCACCTATGGAAGAACCCTGACCCATGGGATTGTAGAATTGTAAGAACCTGAGCATTGATCCTGTTTTAGTACTGCCGATGGAAGCCAGTCCTGTAGAAGTGGCGAATGCATATATTGAACCCATGCATTTGCGAGTGAAACGGGAATTGGAACAGGCGAAGAGATTGTAGAAGTGTGCCTGTGGATTTGCGGGTACTATCTCGTCCCATGTTGTATATGATCCCTGCTCCCAGTAGTGTACTGTGGGGCTTGAATGAACGAATGGACTGATCCAGACATAGGTATCCGGGAGTCTGTTATCGATATAGTCGTCTCCATTGGTAGCACTGTAATCGTTTACAAGAATGGTATTCGGGTAAAGAAGCTGCATCGCACTTCTATAGGATTCACCCGACACTGCCCAGGCATCATCAACATAACAAAGAGCAGTGAGTGTATCGGAGCCGCCGTTCATCCGCCACTCATGAGTTCGCTTAATGTAGTCGTTTAGCATTTCGATAGGATCCCCGAGGTCGTCCAGATTGTCCGTCTTGATCCGTCCGGTATATATCTCAGGATTAAGAGAGCCACTGAATGTGTCATATATCCCGTCTGTACCAAGATTTCCACCTGAGGGATAACCCACCCAGAGGTCCTGCCAGGTTCCGTCGAGATCCATGTAGAAATAATCGCATGGGAAGTGCGATTGTCCTGGGAAAGAGTCATCCATCTTCACCCATGCCACAGGAATATTCCCGACGAGAACGGCACCTTCCATACCATCATTGTATTTGTCAATAAGGT
>QNDS01000289.1 GCA_003644925.1 Candidatus Fermentibacterota bacterium | reverse complement strand
GAAGCGGAACCTCCGATTTTACGGAAGCGATGATGGCCTACTCCTCAGCTATCGTAATAACTGATGAACAGGAAATACGCGACAGAGCATATACAGGGCTGGGGCTAGCAGCCATCGAACTTGAAAGGTTTAATGATGCTATCGTCTCCTTTGAAAGTGTTTCCCGCGATGACAGTAAGCTTTACCTTCGTTCCAGGCTCTATCTCGTTGAAACATGCCTTCTGAATCATCAGGCAGAAAGAGCCCTTGAAGTTGCGGACAGCCTGGGGACACCCGGAGATGACAGTCTTGCCGCTGAACTCACTCTCTGGAAAGGCCGAGCCTTTATGGCAGTCGGACAGCCGGACAGCGGAGCCGTTCTTGCTCTGTCCGCGGGGGATATGTTCGGAAGAGGAGATGGTTACTATAGATCCCTGACCACTGCCGCCGAAGCTTACATTCTGGATGCCCAGCCCCAGATGGCTGTTGAAGTTCTGAACAGGCTTCTCGCAGGATACAGATCGGATCTTGAAACGGCAGTTATCGCACTGCTTAACGGGAAAGCAAGGACATTATCCGGCGATTACACCGGAGCGATGTTCTCCTACAGATCAGCAGCGGATCTGGACAGGTACAGGGAATACGGTGCAGAAGCTCTCTATCTCAGGGCATTTCTTCTTGAGCGGGACGACCGGGTGGAGGATGCTCTGGATGATCTGGAAGAGCTCGCAGGCAGAAGCGGAGATTTTCTCTGGATAAGGCTTGCAGAGGATAGAGGAAACGATCTCCGGCTGCTTTCGGAGTATACCGATGAGCTTGGCAGCGGTGATGATTTTGAAGACTGGTTCATAAGGATAATGATTGCGGAAAAGCGATTGGACCTTTACGGATACGAAGATGCCGATGCTGCCGCCATTCTGATCGATGTTTCGAAGAACGGACCTGACATGGAAAGGGCGATAGCACTGGTGGCACTGTCGGAGATACTCCCGGTTGATGAAGATTCTTCCATGTCACTTGTACTTGCGGCCTATTCGCTGTGTGATACAGGAGACCTGGCCACCTTGATTGAAGAAAGGCTGAACCTGCCGAGAGGACCCGGATATCCGTTCCGCCCTGCAGTGATTCTGGAAGAGGCCCTGGAACTGATTGAAGCAGCTTCCTTCAGTGAAGCATGGCAGATGCTTGACCCGCTCCTTCATTCTACCTGGAGCAGAATGATCAAACCTGATATACTGTGGGCTTCTTACGTTGCGGGAGAAGGAGCCAGGATTGAAGACGGTATTCTTGAGGGTTACCTGAACGAACTTACCAGCGAATATCCCCAGACCGATTTCGGCAGGGCTGCCCGGGGCAGGCTGCAGGGCGGTGAGGAAAGCGAAGGAGAATAACTATTATCGATTCAGATGCCCTGATCATCGGGAAGGAAGAATTACTTCCCGGCATATTTAGGATTGCATTCGAAGTACCGCTCTCTTTCATCAGTGAGGCGGAGCCGGGCAGGTTCCTGCAGCTTGAAGTATCTCAAGGATCATTTCCTGTAATCCGAAGACCTTTTACAATCAGCAGTGTCACAGAAAATTCCATTGATATTATCTTCGAAGTTGTCGGCAGAGGAACAGAGATACTTGCAGGATTGAAGGAGGGGCGATCACTGAGGCTGCTCGGTCCCCTCGGTTGCGGATACAGGTTGAATCCCGGGAAGTGGTTACTGATAGGTGGAGGCCTGGGTGCCGCCGGGTTCCCTGGTCTGGCAGCAGGTATTGATTGTGATCTTGTACTTCTTGGAGCATTATCACAGGGCAAGCTGCTGAACATTCCCGGGGTCAGAACCGTAGTGATAACCGAGGATGGTTCCTCCGGAACGAAAGGTCTTGTAACAGACCTTCTCGGATCGATACTGTGGGATTCCTATAGTGGAATTGCCCTTTGCGGTCCTGTCCCCATGATGAAAGCTGTCATTGAAGCGATACCGGTCAGAGCTCGAGCGAATGTTCAGATATCCGCTGAAGCCATGATGGGATGCGGCTGGGGAGCTTGCGAAGGCTGTTCTGTACCGAAGGCTGGAGGAGGATTCCTCAAATGCTGCAGCGATGGACCTGTTTTTCCGGCAGATTCAATTGACTGGGAGCGATGGGAGGGGATTCACTGATGGATAAACCATACAAATGGACTTTCTGGAACAGGGAGTTCAGTTCTCCCATTCTACTTGCTTCCGGTACAGCCGGTTTCGGCATTGAGCTTATGGAGCAGGGCTTTCTTTCCGGAGCAGCCGCTGTCATTTCCAAGGCTACAACCCTCAAACCGCGCGAAGGCAATCCTCCACCAAGAATCGTCGAAACAAGATTCGGCCTGCTAAATTCAATCGGCCTTGCTAATCCCGGTGTTGATGAAGTGCTGAAAACACTGCTACCGCAGGCAGCCTGTCTGCCCTGCCCTCTTATAATCAACGTCGCCGGAGAGACTGTGGATGATTTTCCCGCAGTAATAGAAAGACTGGAAGAATCCCCCGTTCCATTCGGGTACGAGGTAAACGTATCCTGTCCCAATGTGGCTGCAGGAGGGATAGCATTCGGAGCATCACCCGAAATAGTGGAGCGGATCGCAAGCCTTGTAAAACGTGTTTCTTCCAGGCCTTTCAGTGTAAAACTTACTCCGAATGAAGGAAGTATCGTTGAATCGGCGAAAGCGGCTGAAGCTGGAGGAGCCGATGCCGTAACTATCTGCAATACATTTCTGGGTATGAAGATGGATTGGCGTACCGGCAGGGCTCCCCTGAAAAGAAATGTCGGCGGTTACTCGTCGCCCGCACTGCTTCCATTGACGGTCGCGCGGGTTTTCAAAACCAGCGAAGCAACAAAAATACCGGTGCTGGCATCAGGAGGGGTCAATCGCGCGGAGGACATTCTTGAACTGCTCGCAGCGGGAGCTGCAATGGTTCAGGTGGGAACATGGCTTATGAGAAGACCTGATGCTGCCCGGGAACTGAGAGAAGGCATGATCAGCCTCCTAAAGGAGCCTGTCCGACAATGAAACATTGGCATAAAACCCCCACAGCTGGCTATAATGCCCGTAGATTATCGTCAAATACATCCAGTATTTTCCTCAAATCTCCGAGCATTCTATTTCAGCTGCGAGGATCTTCTGCTCAATGTACATTGCCAGACACACTCCTTGAAAGTAGTTCTTCTTGAATCGGTTCCTGAGTATACCTGTCATTTCCATCCTTGTTCTTTCCGGCTGTTACCTTGAAACCAACCCGGTATATCGTTCATCGGGGATCTCCGCATCGGGAACTGTTGCGGGGTTTGCGCAGCGTGGAGTAGCTTCATATTACGGAGATGGATTTCACGGGAACCTGACGGCGAATGGAGAGACATTCGATATGTACGCCCTCACATGCGCGCACCTTACCCTTCCCTTCGATACCATTCTCCGTGTTACCAATCTGGACAACGACAGGGAGGTTACTGTAAGAGTGAACGACAGGGGACCGTACGTCGGCGGCAGAATAATCGACCTCTCTACCGGAGCAGCAGAGGATCTGGGTATGCTGGAGGCGGGTATCGCAAACGTTCTTCTTCGGGTTATCAACTGAAATCCAGCGAAGCTATTCGAATACTGAAGAAACCTTGATACGAAAGGCGGTTCATGTGAATGATACAAGGCTGTATGTAGCCGTAACCAGCCGTGAGACGGCAAACATGAAAGCACTTTACGAAGAGCTCTCAGGTCTTCCTGTGGGACTTAAAGTAGGCCTGGAGCTTTTTGTAAAGGAAGGACCATCCTTTCTCGAAGAGATAAGGGAAGCCGGTTTCCCGCTTTTTCTGGATCTTAAATTTCATGACATTCCTTTCACCGTTGCCGGTGCAGTGAAGTCTGCCTGCCGCTTTGAACCTGAACTCATTAACATCCATGCTTCCGGCGGATTCGATATGATGAAGGCAGCCGCGGATGCCGTTTCGGGAAAGACCAGAATACTTGCGGTTACCGTACTGACAAGCCTT
>QNDS01000288.1 GCA_003644925.1 Candidatus Fermentibacterota bacterium | reverse complement strand
GTGTTCCAGTCGGGATGGGTTCCTTTTTTCGGGTCTTCATGTTCGTAGAGGCATGTTCCGTCGAACCGGGCAAGACCGGTTGCATCCGATGGGAAATGAGCAGGTGCCCAATCAAGGATAACGCCCAGATCAGCGTTGTGGCACCTGTCCACGAATCTCTGGAAATGGTCCGGTTTTCCAAGACGGCTGGTCGGGGCGAAGTAGCCTATGGTCTGATAACCCCAGGAGCCGTCGAAAGGATGTTCCATTACAGGCAAGAGTTCTACATGTGTAAATCCCAGCTCTTTTAAGTAAGGAATAAGCTCATCCGCCAGTTCTTCCCAGGATGTAAAATCCCTCCAGTCCTTTGATCTTTTCCAGGAGGGGACATGCATTTCGTATATGGACAGGGGAGAGTTCAAGGGCTTCCATTCCTTTCTTTTCTCCATCCAGGAGGAGTCCGTCCACTCGAACGAATCGATATCGGCTACTACGGAGGCTGTTCTGGGGCGGAACTCAGCGGCAAGAGCCAGAGGATCTGATTTCTCGATGATCTCTCCGGTATTTGTCCGAAGGGAGTACTTGTAAAGGTCACCCGGGGAGATATCGGGGATAAATAGCTCCCAGACGCCGGTAGAGCCCCTGCAGCGCATGGGATGGCGCCTCCTGTCCCAGTCGTTCCAGGTGCCGATAACGCTCGCCAGAGAAGCGTTGGGTGCCCATACGGAGAAAAGAACGCCATCCGTGTCACCTGCAGTCCATACTCTTGCACCGAACTTGTCGTAGAGTTTGTAATGATTTCCCTCGGCAAGAAGGTGCAGATCCAGCTCCCCCAGCTGGGGAAGGAAGGTGTATGGATCTTTTGTTTCCCAGGTTGAATTCTCGGTTTTAAAGTGAAGTGTGTAGGAAAAGGGCTCTGTGTCGGGCTCGGATGTCCAGACGAAGAGACCGGTATCCGTAATCCTGTTCATCCTGAGCGGTTTTCTGTTCTCAATTTCTATTGAAGCTTCGTCGGCGGGGGGACAGAACGTTCTGACTTCGATCCTGTTCTGCATGTCCCTGCCAAGGGGGTGCATTCCGAGGAGCATGAAAGGATCGGTAAGAACAGCGTTCTCTATGCTCTCTATCTCCGCGTCCGTAAGAGTCGTTTTCTTTCTCACTACAGGATGATGATCATTCCCAGGCCGAGGAGCAGGAGGTAACCGAGGGAATCTGTGAAGGCAGTAAGAAGGATGTTGCTTCCAAGCGCCGGATCCCTTCCAAATGCTTTGAGCACCAGTGGGATTGCAGCTCCAAGCAGACCTGCAAGACCCATGTTGCCCACTATGGCAAGAAAGATGACAAGGCCAAGAAGAAGCGGGTCTGTACTGCCGGGAAAGAGGATGCCGACAACGGAGGCTACCGATCCAGCGACCAGACCGAGAAGAAAACCAACTCTGGCCTCTTTGAGGATAGCTTTAAGGCTGGAACTGAACTCCATTTCCCCAAGAGCAATACCTCTGGTGATCACTATCAGGGACTGATTACCGGTATTGCCGCTCATTCCGGCCACGATGGGCATAAAAGCAACAAGGGTTGCCACGGATTCGATTGTTCCCTGAAATGCCCTTACAACTGTGGATGCAATGAATGCGGTAAGAAGATTGATCCAGATCCAGGGGAAACGCTGCCTGAAAGCTGTAGACACGGGGCTGAATATTCGATCTTCCTCTGAAAGGCCTGCCATCCTGTACATATCTTCTGTAGCTTCTTCCTCCATAACATCGAGAAGGCTGTCACCCGGGATAACTCCGATCAGCCTGTGATTGTCATCCACAACGGGTATCGCCATGATATTGTACTTTCTGGAGAGTGATGCCGCTTCTTCACGGTCAGAATTGCCGTTTACTGTGAATGGGTCAGCCATCATGATGTTTCTTACAGTTGTGCCGTGCGGACAGGTTATCAGCCTTCGAAGGGGAATTACCCCTGCGAGCCTGTCATCGTTATCTATAACGTAAACGTAGAATGGAACATCCACATCCTCGCTCTGTTCACGTATTGTTTCCACCGCCTGCTCCGCGGTGATATCGGTATTAACTGACATATAGCTTGTGCTCATCCAGTATCCGGCGGAATCTTCCGGATATATGAGCAATTGTTCTATTCTGTCTCTTTTGAGAGGGGGAAGCAGGTGCATTATCTCATCTCTGCGCTCCTCCGGCACTGCTTCTAAGAAAAGCAGAGCATCGTTGGATTCGAGAGATAAGAGTAGTTCGGCTGCACGATTATCCTCGAGTCTCTCAATTATCTCAAGCAGGATGCCTTCGGGAAGCTCCATGAGCACCTTGTCGGCCATATTCTGGGTGAACAGTATTTCAACAAGCACAGTTGCTTCGGGTGGTGTTAGAATGCCGAACAGGTCCGCGATATCCGCAGGATGCATTTTTTTCAGAACAAGAGCAGCCCTGCTGCGGGCTCCGCTTACGATGAGCTTTCGAACGTAGTCACCATGTTTCTGTGTAATAGGCATTTTTCACCTCCTGCGCGTTTTACGGTTCTGTGGAAGCTAATTGATAGGGCTTTGCTGTCAATGGTAAAGAAATAAACCGCAATGGCTCTATAAGGGTATAAAAAAACCGGGAACAGATAAGGCTGTTCCCGGTTGAGCAAATTGAAACGTAGGGCTAGAAAGCGAGGTTGAGAAGCACGTACAGCATCATCCAGATACCTACGATTATGCCTAAAAGTCCCAGTATTCCCTGCTTCGCGGCAAGTTTTGCCATCATCTCATCAATTTTGGCTTTTGCATCTTCAGAACTGACGAAGGTTTTAATGACTCCGATTCCAAGAAGAAGACCAAGGGCAAGAGTGAGAAGAGCGGAGGCGAGCATAGTGATAATACCGACCGGGATTACGCTGAACCAGTCAAAGTATTTGAAGGTCCCGAAAAGCTTGATAAGCCCCCAGACAGCAGAAATCGCGCCTATCCACCCCTGGTAGGGCGCCAGTTTTGCGATGATCTCTTTTGCTTCAGGCTTTTTCGAAATGATCAGATTTGGCGCTGCAAGTACCCCTAAAAGCGCAAGCCATAAACCAGTAAACCAACTCACATCGACCTCCTGTCATGAATTAACTGATTATGAAAATCAGCTTTCTGTGTAATGCAACCTCACATAAACCACATTGTGTGAATATTCTAGTTTTTTTCCAATGCGCAAGTGTCACATATCCGGTTTCGGTTAACGGCAGAAAACAAATTTCAAGAGTTTAGCGATGTACATAGATGTGCGGGAAAATGGATGGAACCTTTTTAGGGATTGATCATATATATGACATAGTGGAAGTTAACGTTGTAACCTGATCGATCAGGATAATAACTGGTCTCATCGAATATTGACACGATGGAACTTCAAGGGTAGCATTGGCATTAATCAGTAAAACGATTGATTCACTATACATGGGAGACAAACTGTGTACGATAATTCACTTCCTGAAAAGAGACTGTTTTCGAGGGCAAGTGTTGAATGTGAACTTTCAGTCAATCCTGTTAATATGTCCATGATTCCCGCAACTGTTATCAATATCAGCGCCTCAGGTATATACTGCGTTAGTTCCAGAAGCATAGGCGAGCTTTCAAGAGTTAATATCGTTCTGCGTATAAACGGTGGAGAAGAGATACCGGCAAGATCGGTAGTGATAAGGGAAGAAGAGCTCGCAGATGGTTCCTACGGTGTTGGCTTATTTTTCACCAGGATAGCAGAAGAGGGAAGAAGAATTATTATCGAATACACATCTGACATTGAATCAACGGGTTGATTTCATGAAATCAATACTGGCTGCACTTATTGTCTTTGCATTCTCCAACTCAAGCGGAGCGAAATACGCCGGAGAATTCCTTTACGTGGGTGCCGGCGCGAGGGCACTGGGTATGGGAGGAGCCTTCTGCGCCGTTGCGGACGATGCCTCCGCCGGGTACTGGAACCCTTCCGGGCTTTTCCTGATCAACGGTCAGGAAGCACAGTTCATGCATTCGGAGCGATTCG
>QNDS01000287.1 GCA_003644925.1 Candidatus Fermentibacterota bacterium | reverse complement strand
CGATGTGAAGGAATGCCTTCCTGAGCTTTGCGAATTCCCTGAGTGAAGAATTGGTTTTTCTTAGTCTCTCGCTCCGTTCCCGCAGCGCTTTGTGCGTCTTCTTCAGCTCAATACTGAGCTCTCCTATAACCAGAGCTACAATAATGAAGGAAAGAACACGAAGAGTATTCGCCCAGAGGGGACATCCGCAATCGGCCAGAAGGCTGAAGAAAAACACATCTACCCCGAGTATAACAGCCACGAAGATGGCTTTCCTGCCCCACCAGAAACCGGCGAAAATAATGGGTATATAGGCGAAATGAGTGTATCCGATACCCTCAGCACGATCCAGATGGAAATATGCGGTGACTGCTGTAAAAGCGATCATAAGAACAGAAATGATAACGAATCTGTTAGCAGCGCTCGGGACACTGTCCTGCATAATTCCAGGCTGCTTCAATCTATTTTTATCTTTGGTCATTTCATCGCTTTCCGGGTATAAATTTTAAGTAAGATAAGATAGTCTGAAACAGGTATACTTGTCCAGTTAGTTAATTATCCAGAGAGCAACCGAATCCTCGCCGCATATAACATTTCTATCACTTCGGAAACCCATTAGGAAATCGAGCGATTCTCCGGCTTCCAGAATAAGGTTTGAATACTGTTCGGGGAACGCCAGCAGGTAATCCGACCTCTCCTTTATCCATTGCCAGCCTTCTCTATCCGGCCTGGGAAGTCTCTGCGAAGTAACAAGACCATCAAGGTCCAGGATTTCCATGCCGGTTATCCATTTTACAGCTCCGATATCTGCTGCTGCAACAGTTTGAGCGGTGGATGCGATAGAGGATAAGTACTGTGCAGGCCTTACATCTATGGAGTATACATCGCCCGAAGCGTCCGCTCTCCTTCCGGCGAAGATAAAAAGACCCGGCAGCATGGAAACAGCAAGGATAAAAACGTTCAGTTTTCTCCTTCGGATCCCTCCAAGCCAGTGACTGGTAGCAAGAACTGCTGCAGTAAGGGCTGGTACGTAATACCGCATCTGAAAGAAACTATTCGGCTGAAGGTAGAGAGATATAGCAAAAAGCAGCAGCGGGACAAGCGCAAGAGACACTGCAGACCGTCTTTTCGCGCTGCTCCTGAGCAATCCTGCAATAGCGGCAACAGTCGTGAAAAGCAGAAGGGGGGATGTAAGGAGAAGTCCTTTCAGAAGGCCGGGCATACCTGAAGCTGCAGAAGAGAACCATGAGACCGGCTGCTTGGCGTAAAATGTGGAAGGGAGCGGTAGACCCATGGAATGGATATTCCATAACAGCCAGAGAAGGCCGGCGATCAGAGATGGGGCCGCAAGGCGAAGTATATTTACAGGAGTTCTCTTCTCAAGGGAGATGCCAAGAGGTATGGCAAGCAGAGCAAGTTCGGGTCTGACCAGGAATGCTCCCATAAGAATGAACGATGCAACTGTAATCCCTGTTCCATCTCTTACGCATCTCCATATCGCTACTACAGCCAGACATGAGAGGGCTGTTTCCATTCCGCTTGCAGCATGGAAGAAGAACGGACCGGTCATAAGAAGAAGTATTCCTGCAAATGGAGGAAGCATGAAGAGGGCCGTGCCTGCTGCCAGCAGAGAAAAGAGCATCAGTGCAGCGGGAGCCCAGCCGGTTCCGGCAAGAGAAGCAATTGCAGATGGAATGAGCCATAGAGGGCTTGTGAATCCCGAAGATGGCTCTGCATCGTTGAAACAGAGCGGTGCGGATGTGAAGAGACTTCTGCCGTAGACCAGATGAATATAGGTGTCATCCATGGGAGGGGTGTGAACATTGTCGCCGATTATTATCAGTAGAATCACTCCGCCGAGCAGGAGCAGCGGAACAGTGAAGTGAATGGATTTCTTTCTTTTTCCGGGCTTTTTCATACTGATTTTATCACCTTCATTCCGCTCATCGTCAAGGGCGGCAGGGTATCCTTTTGCGGTGGACAAAGACCCTCAATCGTGTTAAAATTACGGTATATGTGCAACTGATTACAGAACTACCCGGGAGACTGTTTATTGAGAATTATCGGTGTTGGAATAGATATAGTTGACATCGGTATTTTCAAGAGCCGTCTTGATGACGGAATGATAACAGAACTGTTCCTTCCGGGGGAAATTGAATACTGTTCATCCAGGGCACGTCCATGGGAAAGCTATGCGGCCAGATTTGCCGCGAAGGAGGCATCCTTCAAAGCGCTTGGTGTCGGGTTATCTTCGGGACTGCGCTGGAAGAGTGTCGAAATAATCAAAGAGGAGTCCGGCGCTGTATCCGTGAAGCTAAACGGGAAAGCACTGGAACATGCAGGGAATTTAAAGGTAAAGCAGATACGTCTTTCCATCAGTCATTCGGGTGTAAACGCCATAGCTGTGGTCACTATGGAGGGCTGAAGGAGAATCGAAGGATTGGAGGAGTCAACTTGAGTAATATCGGGTCTTACAACGATGGAATGAAGGATTTCAACTGGGATATAGCAAAGGATATTCTTGACTGGAAGGAAGGAGAAATCCTAAATATCGGAGCCATCTGCTCGGACAGGATCTGCAGCAGAGGTAATGGGAATAAAACAGCCCTTATATGGGAAGGTTTCGGTGATAAGAGCGCCAGGTATACTTTCGACGATCTAAGAGTTTACTCGAACGGATTCGCTGATTTTCTAAGCAGGCAGGGTATTCAGCCAGGTGACAGGGTCTGTATTTTTATGGATAAGATCCCGAGTCTCTATTTCTCTTTCCTCGGCATTCTCAAACTTGGAGCAATCGCGCAGCCGCTTTTCTCAGCATTTGGTGATGAGTCTCTGGAAGTGAGGCTTGCCAGTGCGGGAACCAGGGCGATTATCACAACTCGCAAGCATGCCCGGAAAGTCCGGAAGATCAAGGACAGACTGCCGGATCTGGAGAAGATCATAGTTGTAGAGGGAAACCCTGAAAAGCTGAAGGAAGGGGAGATATTCTTCGATGTGGAGAAGAGCCCCAGAGTTGAGAAATTCGATGTCTATGATTGCACGCCGGAAACCCCTTCTGTTCTTCATTACACCTCCGGGACAACAGGTCAGCCTAAGGGTGCCCTTCATGTTCACAATTCCATCTGGGGCCAGGCACTTACAACCAGCTGGGTTCTTGATCTGCAGGATGATGATATATACTGGTGCACAGCGGATCCCGGATGGGTTACCGGAACAAGCTACGGTATTATCGGACCCTGGGCACTGGGCGCAACACAATGTGTTCTGGATTCAGGCTTCACATCTTCAAGATGGTACAAGTTCATTCAGGATAACCGGATAACCGTGTGGTATTCAGCCCCTACAGCTATCAGGGCACTGATGAAGGATGGTAATGAGTTAGTCGGTTCCTTTGATCTTTCATCGCTTCGGCACCTTGCTTCAGTTGGCGAGCCGCTGAATGCCGAGGCGGTTATATGGAGCGGGGAAGTATTCAGAGGGCTCAAATTCCACGATACTTTCTGGCAGACGGAAACCGGTGCCATGATGATTACGAACTTCCCTGGAATGGAAATACGACCTGGTTCAATGGGCAAGCCTTTTCCAGGAATAAAGGCCGCTGTCCTTGACCTTGATACTCACGAACCCCTGGATGAGGCCGGAAAGGTAGGGCTGATAGCTTTCCGTCCCGGATGGCCCTCGATGTTCAGGCAGTACTGGAAGCAGCTTGATACTTACAGGAGCAAGTTCGTTGGAGCTGCTGAGAATGCCATGCCTGATGAACTCAGGACCAATCCCGATCTCTGGTACGTCTCAGGAGACAGGGCAAGCATCGACAGAGATGGGTATTACTGGTTCGTTGGCAGGGATGATGATGTGATAAACACAGGAGGACATCTCGTGGGGCCCTTCGAAATCGAATCAGCTCTTGTCGAGCATGAAGCCATTGCAGAGGCTGCTGCGGTTGGCAAACCGGACAAAGTAAATATGGAAGTTGTGAAGGCATTCGTCACTTTGAAACCCGGTTTTGAGCCCTCCGATGAGCTT
>QNDS01000286.1 GCA_003644925.1 Candidatus Fermentibacterota bacterium | reverse complement strand
GTATCCGCCGGCAGAGAAGAGCCCCAGTAAATGAAAGTGACATGCAGGTTCCTGACCTGATTGGACTCCACAGTGAAGGTTATTGATTCTCCTGATAATGACAGTGTCCCAGCCCAATTTCCATCTGAAACAACAGGATCCGAGGGTGATGAATTCCCGCATGACGCAAGCGAAACAAACATGAGAAACAATATCAAACCGCACAGGATGAGTCTATTCATGATAATTCCTTTCATATATTTAATCAGCATTGAGGTCAGTGCTCCGTTGGGGTTTGCTCCAATGCCGGGGCCAGAGAACTTCAGCTTCTGAAAAACCGCAGGAGAGCAGGCTGCAGCGAAGCTCTTCGAAACGGTCAAATCCTCTGTCAGTCATCTCCAGCTCTTCAATGATCAGCAGAGTATCCCTGTAGTATTCCAGTGCCCCCGTGTAATCACTATCCTTTATTCGGAGTAATGCAAGAGCTGCAAGAGTAATGGCTTCAAGCCTGGGGTTACCAACTTCAAGATGTATCTCAAGGGCCATCTTATAACATTCCAGGGATTCTTCAAATCGATCATGGTCGTAATACAGAGTCCCGAGGTTTCCCAGTGTTACTCCTTCGCTTTTCCGGTTGCCTACCTCCCTGTGCAGCTCAAGCGCCTGCTGGTAATAATTGAGGGCATGTTCGATCTCATCCATGGATATATAGGGATTCCCGAGATTTCCCAGGGCAATTCCTTCATTCCTTCTGTCCCCCGTTTCCCTGTTGATCTCCAGTGCTTTTTTGTAGAATTCGATAGCTTTATCCATCCGCTCCTGATCGAAGTAAAAGTTGCCGAGATTTCCAAGCAGTGTCCCCTCTATTTTCCGGTCCGCCTCTTCCAGGTTAATTTCAAGGGCTGTCTCGAAATATTCCAGCGCTTCATCCGTTCTGCCCTGAATCCTGCTGAGTATACCCAGGCTACAGAGGATCATGCTCTCCTGATTATAGTCCTTGCATCTTTGATTGATTTCCAGTGCAAGGCGGTAGCAATTTTCAGCTTCACTCATACGGCCGGTGATCCTGAAAACGATTCCCAGAGCGAACTGTATTTTTCCCTGCCAGGCGGAAACCTCATAAGTGTCAGCGATTTCCTTCATTCTGAGAAGCAGCTGCTCCTGCTCACTGCTTCTGCCAAGCAGATTAAGAGTCTCGTTCCTGCACATCAATACACTAAGCAGTTTTTCAGTGTTTTCCATGTTCTGCGGTTGTTCCAGTATCCAGGATTCGAGCTTATCTGATAATCCCAGAACCTTGTCGTGCTGGTAAGTCTCTCTGGCGTACTCCAAGCTGATAACACCCCATTGAATCGCCTTATCCCTTTTATCGGCTTGCTCCCAGTGATGGGCAAGAATATCAGCGACTTCCTGCTCATCATCGGGATACATCTCCTCGATCAGGCTGGCTGTGATCCCGTGGAGAATCTTTCTGTTGCTTGTAAGGATGCTGTTGTAAGCGGTATCGCGTATCAGAATATGCCTGAAAGCATACTTCTGCTCGAATGCTGTTCCCCTGCCGATAAGAAATTGCCTGCGCTCCAGGTTATCGAAAATGGATCTGCTGTTTTCATCCAGCGAGAGTTCCGCGGCAAGTCTGCTGTAGAGTTTCAGCTGGAACTCGACTCCCAGTACTGAGGATTTCTGCAGAACACTTTTCAATTCATCAGACAGGCGATCAACTCTCGACTGAAGTAGTCCTGTCAGGGATGAGGGTATATAGATTTCACCGATCGGACTGCTGAACACCCATTGTCCATCGTTTTCATTCAGCATATCCGATTCGGAAAGATCAAGGATGAGCTCCTCAAGAAAGAACGGGTTACCCCGGGAATGCTTCATGAGAAACTCTCCTACCTTAAGGGAGGTTTTTCCTGTTCCCTCGGGACTTATGCAGGACAGCATCCTCAGGATAATGTCACGGCTGGCCTGTTCATCAAGACTGGAAAGGACTATTTCCTCCAGCTGGGCGTAGGTGAGTGCAATATCGAACTCCACTATCCTGCCATCATCCCTCTCAGGTCTGTATATCAGAAGAAAAACAATCGGTCTTTCTGTAACACAGTTACCGATAATGAATTCCAGTACATTGCGGCATGTTGGATTAATCCAATGCAGATCATCGAGAACCACTATCAAATGCTTTCTGGCAGCAATGACCTTCAGAAGGTTTCTGAAGGCTATTCTGGTTTCAAGGGCTATAGCCTTGCTGTCCAGTTCACTCAGCCTTTTGTCACCGGATCTTATTGAGAGGAGTTCTGCCAGAAAGGGTACTGAATCTCTCAATTCCCGTTCATCACTGAGATTGTGAATCTTCTTCCTGAATTCATTGTAATCCAGTCTGCAATCCTGTTCAATATCGAGAAGATTACGAAGAAGACCTGTCCAGAGGGAGTAGGCAGGTTGAGCGAACGATAGAGCCTGGCCTTTCAAAACCGTGATATTCTCATCATCCCCGCAATGCTGCTGAACGAATTCATGAATAAGACGGGATTTCCCAATACCAGCTTCACCTTTAACACCCAGAATAATGTGCTTCACTCCGCCGAGACGACTTGCCCCTGTACTCCGCGATTGCTGATCAATCAGCTTGTTCCTGAGCCTGGCCAGCTCAGCTGCTCTTCCCACGAATCCTGAAGGACATACCGTGGATACACGCTCCCAGCGCGGTCTGTCTATGGATAATGAACCTGTGGGACGCCAAGCCTTTACAGAGCTGCTGATACCTTTCATCTTCATGGTTCCCATGCATTCCCATGAGAACTGATCTCTGCACTTCTCATAGAAAGTATCTGGAACCAGAATGGTGTTTGCCTGTGCAGCTTCTTCCATACGGGAAGCAAGGTTCACCGTTCTCCCCATAGCGGTCAGATGACCTATGGAATCGGGAGCTACTGTCACCGGGCCGCTGTTTATTCCAATTCTGGCAGTAATGGAGATACCTGAATCCGAAAGGATGTCATTCGCCGTTACTATTGTCTCGAGCATCATGAATCCGGACGAAACTGCCCTTGTACTGTCGTTCTCCCCTGCCTGCTTGGCACCGAAGAGAACCATTATCCTGTCACCTTCGATCTTGTCAACGTATCCTCCGAACCGCTGAGTAACATCAACCAGAGCATCCATAATTCCGCTGGTGATATCATGAACTGCTTCATGATCAAGTTTTTCTGACAGGGAAGTGAAGCCTTCAAGGTCCAGAAATAGAACAGCAATGTCCCGCCGCTCACCCGGTTTCAGGTCACCTCTTTCATCAGCAACAGCATCCGATACCCCTCTTAAGCGGATAAGTCTGTCTCTCAGGCTGGATCCAAAATCGTGTGACATCAGTTCTCCCAAAGTACAATCATGATGGAATCCCCAGGCAGTTGAACTGCCAGGGGTCAATATAAGAAATTCAGATTACGAATCAAACGAAGCGGAAAATCAACTGCATAACCATATATTATGGTTACTGCAATGTAATAATATTACTATACTATATATTGACACTGGTGGTAGGTATTTAGCATATTTCCCCGTTCAGAATACTCACACAGAAAGGGATAGTCAATATGAAAAAGGGGTTACTTCTCTTTACAACTCTTCTTCTGATAGCAGGCAGTGCTGTTGCTCTGCCCTCCTATTCGGGTCTTCGAGGACTCAACCGCACGGTTGATGCCAAACCGATAGGATCAGGGGAATTCTCAATCGCACTTTTCTCATTTCTTGGACTGAGCGATGATACAAGAACCGCTCAGCTTTCAGGAGGAGCACAGGATGTCACAGATACCGAGTATAACGGTACATGGCACATCACAGCCGGAGTCGGACTGAGCGAGAAGTTCGAAATCGCCGGAAGGGTAACGTACGTCTGGAACTGCCTCCACCGCGAGAGCGTCGAAGGCCGGGAAGATCTCATCGGAGGTCAGAACGAAAACGACGACGGTTTCAGTGCAGCCAACTTATTCCTGAAGTACTCTTTCAATCCTGAAAGTGACTTTGTTT
>QNDS01000285.1 GCA_003644925.1 Candidatus Fermentibacterota bacterium | reverse complement strand
TAGCCCTGCTTCTTCCCTGTTTTGTGAGATTGAAAATTCCGATTGTCGCCATTACCTGCTCCACGGATTCTCTTCTTTCGAGGGCAGCTGATGTGGTTCTTCCCCTTCCCGGACTTAAGGAAGCCTGTCCGCACGACCTTGCACCTACTGCAAGCACAACCTCAATGATGGCACTGGGTGATGCGCTCGCAATGGCACTTCTTAAAGTTAGAGATTTCTCATCCGATGATTTTGCCAAGGTTCATCCGGGCGGGACACTCGGCAGGAAACTTCTGACACGAGTGAGTGACCTGATGGTTTCCGATTCTCTCCCGGAGATCAGTGAAACGGCTCCACTGACGGAGGCAATCGCTATCATGACAGCCCACAGGGGCGTTTGTTTCTCAACAGATGCACAAGGAAAATTGACCGGGATCTTTGTTTACGGAGACCTTGGCAGGTTAATGAAAGACCGCGCGAATGTGCTTGATCTTACTCTGGGAGATGTACTTATCTTTAAACCCTCGACCTGCTTCGGGGAGGAGCTCGCCACCATTGCCGTTTCCAGAATGGAAGAACTCGGCATCACATCCCTGGTGGTTATCGATCGGGATCGGATACCTGTTGGTATTCTATACCTTCACGATGCCCTCCAGGCAGGTGTGAAATAAACCGATAATGGCATCCCGTCTTCCTTTCCGCCGATTCAGACATTCACTCCTTCTTCCTCTGGTGAAGTTCTTTGCTGCAGTGGCCCGGGTTATGCCCAGAAAACTGATCTGGGTAACTGCCGCTGTTTTCGGTGTGGCTGCTTCCCTGATACCGGGCAGATCCAGGAGAATATTCAGAATAAACCGGAAACACATCATCCGTCCCGCCGGTTTGAAAGTGCGGCTGAGTCATGTTTACAGGTACATTATCTCAGGGATGAGTGATTTTATCAATCTCAGTTACAGATCAGACGATGAATTCCGCAAGGCCGTTGAAATTCGCGGCGCGGAACACATGCAGGCAGCTCTCTCCCTTGGGAAAGGAGTCATCGCCATTACAGCGCATTACTCCGCCTGGGAACTTATACCGAGAGCCATTCTGCTTCTCGGTCATAAGGTGGGAATTGTATCAAGAGAACTCTCCCACAGAGAAACGTCTGAGTATTTCAACAATCTCAGAGCACGTTACGGAACGGAGCTTATCGACAGGGGAGGCGGTATAGCAAGGCTTATGAGAGTACTGCGGGACAATACCGCCGTGGGTATTCTGATAGATCAGGATACTCTGGGAGTGGACAGCGATTTCGTCGATTTCATGGGTCTCCCCGCCAGAACACCTGTCGGTCCGTCACAGCTTGCCGTGAGGTTTGGAATTCCCGTTCTTACACTGCATATATCGAGAGGGAAAGAGGGCAGATATACGCTTCATATTGATGAGCCTCTGGATCTCTCCGTATACGAGGGGGACAAAGGTTATATTAAACTGACAGCCGATCTTACCGGAAGGATTGAGGAGTGGGTACGTGAAGATCCCGAACAATGGGTCTGGATTCATGAGCGCTGGGCTCGCCGTCCTGACTGGGCTCCTGGCTTGCGGTAGCGCAGGTTCTGTCGACATGGATCCTGACCGGGAGCCTTTGCAGATCGTTGAGGATTTCACTCTGGTGCAATCCAGGGATGGTTATCGTTCCTGGCGCCTTCTCAGTGAAGAGGCAATATACACCGAAGGCGACAGCCTGCTTCTTCTCTCCGTAGTAGATCTGATCTTTTTTGAAGATGATATTCCAACAACGATCCTCAAAGGTGATTCAGGACTGGTTGAACTGAAATCCGGCCTCATGAGAATCTGGGGCAATGTCAATGCTGAAACTGACGATGGCAGGTACCTGGAAACAGAGGAAATCATCTGGGACGATGAAATGGAGATCTTCCACAGTGACTGTCTTGTAGTCCTGACCATTCCGGATTCAACAGGGGAGACGGTGCTTTCCGGGCGAGGTGTTGACCTTGATACCGGTCTGGGAGCTGTTGATGGTGTGGATATTGAAGAGGACTTCACTGCGGTATACTCCGGGGATCTGGAACTTGAGTAATTTTCTACTGGTAATCTGTTCGGTACTGATAGCGAGCGCCGGTGTTTTCACAACAACCGCGGACAGAGCTGTGAGCAGGGATACGGACTTGGATGAACTGGTCATAGACCTTATCGGCAATGTTGTAGTAACCGATGGAGAAGTAACAGTAACCTCCGACAGCGGAACCGTCTGGCAGGGATCCGGCAATGCGGTATTCTACAGCAATGTAACCGTCGATGTTGATACTCTCGCAGGAACTTCCCATTACCTTGAATACCTCAAGGAGGCCGGGATGATAACCATGACAGGAAACGTCATACTCACAGATGGAGAAACGGTCCTCGAAGCGGGAGAAGTGGTGTATTTCCGGGAATCCGGCAAGGCGACAGCAAAAGAGGATGTTCTCATGACAGGCCCCAGGATCGGAAGGGTTGAGGGACAGTATGCGCTTTACGACAGGAGTAGAGGCAGCCTTTTCATAACTGTTGATCCCATTCTCAGGAGGGTGGAAGGCGATGACAGCCTTATAGTAACCGCTGACAGGCTGGAGTTCTTTCCCGATGATAACTCTGCGGAGGCTCAGGGCAACGCTTCAGTTTCAATGCCAGGAATGGATTTTTATTCAACATCCGAATACCTGAGATACTTCGGCGACGAAGATCGATTCGAACTTTTTGGCTCACCGGTACTCGAGTCGGAGGATAGTGAAATCTCCGGCGACTGGATGGAGATACTCCTGGAATCCTCCGGCGATCCGCGCTCCATCAGGGTAGAGGGGGGAGCTTCCGGCTATTTTCTTGATACAGGAGTCGACCCTCCTGCCGAAACATGGTTTTCGTCCGAGAGAGCTTACTTCGAATTTCAGAACGGTGAACCCGATTCCGTGATGCTGGCGGGTTCTGCAACACTCAGGATGAAATCCGGCGGCTCGGCCGCATCAAGAAATGAAATGAACACGGTCAGGGGAAATACTCTTAGTATCAGTTTTGAAAACGGTGAGGTTATGGAAGTCATCGTGTCGGGCAATGTAACCGGAACGTACAGCTACCTCGGAGGTAATCCATGATCGCGGGTAAGATCAAAAAAACAGATCCGGAGATCCTGAGAACGGACAAGCTTGTTAAAAGGTACAGGAAACGGGCTGTTGTAAACGGCGTTTCTCTTTCGGTATCCAGAGGTGAGGTAGTCGGGCTGCTCGGACCTAACGGTGCGGGAAAGACAACTACTTTCAATCAGATCGTGGGGTTTATAAGACCGGATTCGGGCGATGTTTTCATGGATGATGTCAATCTCACCCATCTGCCCATGTACAGAAGATGCAGGTTGGGAATTGGCTACCTGCCTCAGGAATCAAGCGTGTTCAGGAAGATGACAGTTGCCGATAATCTCATGAGTATTCTGGAAATAACCGGACTCCGGAAGAAGGAAAGGAAGATCAGGCAGGCTCAGCTCCTCGCTGATCTGGGCATTGAGAAAGTGGCTGATCAGAAAGCGTACACCCTGTCCGGAGGGGAGAGAAGAAGGGTTGAGATTGCAAGAGCTCTCGTGACAGATCCCGCTTTTCTGCTCCTTGATGAACCGTTTGCCGGTATTGATCCCATAGCTGTCGATGATATTCAGAGTATCATAACGGAACTCAAAGCAAGGAATCTCGGCGTTCTCATTACCGACCATAACGTAAGAGAAACCCTGGAGATCACTGACAGGGCGTACATCATGTACGACGGACAAATACTGATATCCGGATCGGCACAGGAGCTTGCCGAAGATCCCGAAGCCAGAAAGATCTACCTTGGTGAAAGGTTCAAGCTGTAGTATGCCGGATTTAAGGCTAAACCAGAATCTTCGGATGGTCCAGACTCAGAAACTTGCGCTTACACAGAAGATAAGACAGGCTCTGGAGATCCTGCAGGTTCCTTCTATGGATCTGGAAAACCTTATCAGGCAGGAGCTTCAGGATAATCCCCTCCTTGAAC
>QNDS01000284.1 GCA_003644925.1 Candidatus Fermentibacterota bacterium | reverse complement strand
TCCATGTATCAGAACCGGAACAGGAAAACAATCAACATGGAGGTTTAGAAAAATGAAATATCTGATAATCGCAGTTTTGATCCTTGCCGCTGCGGCACTTGCCCAGGAGCAATCCCCGGATGAAACCGGTACCGGCAGAATGCAGGTTCTTGGTGAAGAGGGGGTCGTTGGAGATCTTCCCCTCGAGCACACCTCGGTCGTGATAGACGTAAGCGGGAATCTGCAGAGGGCAACCGTGCGGCAGGTGTACGGTAACCCATACGATGAAGTCATCGTAGCTATCTACACATTTCCACTCCCCCAGAGCGCGGCCGTTGACAGGATGAACATGTGGATAGGCGACAAACTCATAGAGGGAAAGATCCATGAACGTTATCTTGCTCAGCAGATATACAACGAAGCCATAGAGGCAGGTCAGACTGCGAGCCTTCTGGAGCAGGAACGCCCTAACATCTTCACCCAGACTGTTGGAAACATCCTGCCCGGTGACAGCATCGTGATCGAGATCAGTTACGTGGCACCGGTTGAATACGACGATGGTGAGTATGAAATAGTATTCCCCATGGTCGTGGGACCGAGATTCGTTCCGGCCGGGAATTTCGTAAGAAGGATCTTCGACTTATACGAAGTTTCCACTTCCGTTGAAGACGCCGACAGAATAACACCGCCCATTGTTCCTGAAGGCACCAGAACCGGATACGATATTGAAGTGACTGTCAATCTTAATCCGGGCGTAGCGATACAGGGATTTGAATCGCTCAACCATGAAGTTGATACCAAGCTGAACTGGAACGGTACAATATCCATTACTCTTGAGAACGGGAACGAGATTCCAAACCGGGATTTCGTGCTGAGGTACACGACTGCCGCCGACAGGATTCAGAGCGGAGTTATAGCTCATAACGGCGAAATGGGCGGCCATTTCATGCTTATACTTCAGCCCGATGCGAACATCGATATCGATGAGATCACACCGAAGGAGATGTTCTTCGTTGTGGACTGCTCAGGTTCCATGAGCGGGCAGCCTATGGATGTTGCAAAAGAAACTGTCAGACAGTTCGTTCAGGGGATGAACCCGAACGACTCCTTCCAGATAATGAGATTCAGCGAGACCGCGAGCAGTATGTCCGGCTCTCCCCTGAGCAACACGGAAGAGAATATTGAACAGGGGATACGGTACATCAACAATATGAGCGGTACCGGTGGAACCATGATGATAGAGGGTATCAGAGCTGCAATCGGCTACCCGGAGGATCCCGAGCGGATGCGTTTCGTCATCTTCTTAACCGATGGCTTCATAGGCAACGAAGCGGAGATCCTCGGTGAACTTCAGAGGACCCTTGGTGAGAATACACGTCTTTTCAGTATAGGAGTCGGCTCCAGCCCCAACAGGTACATTATTGAAGGCCTTGCCGAAGAAGGCAGGGGACATGCGTATTATGTTGGACTGAACGAAGATCCGGACGAATCGGTTGCTGCCATTTACGATAAGATAAATGATCCGTACCTGGTTGGGATCGATATCGACTGGGGCGACCTTGATGTTCATGACATCTACCCCTCGAGAATCCCTGATCTCTACGCTGGAGAGCCCCTTGTAATAGTCGGACAGTACAACGGTTCCGGAACCGAAACGATCAATCTTTCAGGTACGGTCGCAGGCCAGCGCTGGGGACAGGAACTGAGTGTAACACTTCCGTCCAGTGAAGAGGAAAACGATGTTATCGCTACTCTCTGGGCCAGAAAGAAGATCCATGACCTCACGCGTGATATGTACGACAGTTATGGATACCTTTCAGGCGATCAGGACATAATCGATGAAATCACCGATACCGCCCTTGATTACCAGATAATGAGCGAATACACTTCATTCGTAGCTGTTTCCGAAGAAGTGCGAACCGATCCGGACAGCGGTGAGCCGGTGACGGTTCAGGTTCCGGTTAATATGCCCGATGGAGTTTCCTACGAAGGCATCTTCGGAACTGATTCCGAGGGCGATATGAGCGGAATGCACTACTCCAGAAGCCTCAATGGAAGCTCTGCTCCGTCAACGGGCTACGGCCTGGCACGAGGCATTGGAGGAACCATGGTTGCTCAGGAGGAATGCGTTGAGGATTTCGACGGAGGGTACTACTCCAGTAATGAATTCGAAGCACAGTGGTTCACCGATGTAACCCATGTTTCGGTTGCACCTACCCTGGGTCTCCTGCCATCCGTTGTCCGTTCAGCGGCAAGGGAACTTGTTACTGACCTCAACGAGGTTTACCAGGCTTTCGTCGATAACCTGGATGAGGATGACGAATGGCCCACCGGTATGGTTACGTTCAATGTCACCGTTGACGGTTCGGGTAACGTTACATCTGTATCGGTTGCAGGAAGCGGCCTGGACCGGGAGCTCGACAATGACCTCTGCGAAGTAATGGAAAACCTCAATGTACCTGCACCGCCGGACGGGGCAGGAACGATTCAGATCCAGTACAGTTTCCAGAAGATCTGGTAGAACCAGACTCTAAAAGGGAATATGGGGCGGGAGAGATCCCGCCCCTCTTTCAATGCAGAATCATTTCATTTTAGATATAGTGTCAAATTTTCTATGAACCTGTTATCGAGGTTCTCGAAAATATCATAGATATGAAAGTATCTGGTATCTCCCATATGACTTTTCGCAACAGTCTCGCCGTCGTTCGATCCTATACATATTCTGATTTTTCTCATACTCACACCTCAAGTCTAGCATAGTATGGATGTTCTTTGCATAAGAGGATCTGTTCCTGATTCGGGAATATTCATGCCCATCAAACCTGTTCTATAGCAGGCGATACATCTGTATCAATCTGCTTTCAGTACTTTATTTGTTGATTGATTTTCTGGCTAAAACTAAAGTGTGACCACTCTCACCTTCGGGGATGAAACGTGTCCAGAGAATGCGGAGACCTGTTTCAGATATCCATTGTGTGTACGTTTCTGCCCCTTCGTGACTCCACATCATTTCGCCGCCTTCAACTCCTAAATACTTATTCTCAGAACCGGTCCATGCTTCATGTCCAACGATTATTAATAGATAACCATTCGGGCTGAGCCAATCAGCAATTCTCATCAGGATTTCCCGATGTTCATCAAGAGGTATATGGATGATGGTGTAGAATGATACCACCGCAGCAAAACTGCAATTAGAGAATTGCAGATCCGCTATATCCGAACAGATGAATTCAGCTGCAGGCACGAGTTTTCTGGCCCTTTCAATCTGCACTTCAGAAAAATCCACACCTGTTACTTTGAAAAACTCCGACAGGAGTTTTGTTGCAGGTAAACCGCATCCGCATCCAAGATCCAGCACAGGTGATCCTGCTGCAATCTTATCTTTCAAGCAGTTCACCCATTCAGTATAGAATCCTTCGTCATCTGTTGCGTTATCGCTCCTGTAAGCGTATGAAAGTTTATCATATCCTTTTCTTACGATTTCCTTTTGTTCTGTGATGGTCATCCCCGCTTTGTGAGGTCTCACTTCAGCCTCAACAATACAGTAAAACGGTTCGATATCCAGTTTTTCACCAAACTGAATATAGTTTGTCATTTTTAATCCACATTCTCTTAAGAATGATTCAACTGCTTCTCTAGGATCATCTGACATATCTATTCCGAATTTCGAAGGCTCTCCCATTTTTTCTATAATACCCATAAATCTTTTAGCTGTTTTTGAATATTCACCTAATGCGAATGCTTTGGAATAAAAGTCTTGAGCGATGATGCTTCCGTCTACACATAAATCAGCCATTTTCCTGAGTGTTTCTTTGACAATGTCAGCTTCTAAATACAAAGAAACGCTTTGCCAAAGGAACAAAGTCTTTCTTGTTTTGTCAAATCCAGCTCCTAATAGTTTTTCAACCCAGGATTCGTTTGCATAATCAACCGGGATATAGGTGATCCAATCATGCTTTATACCTGCTTTTTTCAATGTTTCAACTTTAACATTTAGTGTATTAACCTGGTCGAGTTCAAAAACCTTTACTTTTTTTCCTT
>QNDS01000283.1 GCA_003644925.1 Candidatus Fermentibacterota bacterium | reverse complement strand
TCACTTTCGAGAGCTGTTTCTTGAAGATTGGAGTGAATCGTACACCTACCACTTTTTCGCCTTCTCTAGAAATTCAGCGAGATCCATCTCTTCATAATGACCTCGCTCCATTTCCCGGAGGGCTTTCGACGTGGCACGGGCGAACTTCCAGTCGTCGATCTCTTTCTCTATCCGTTCCTGAACCAGCTTCGAGAGGCTGAGATTACGCTCACGCAAGAACTTATCCTGAATTTCGGTAATCGATACGTTGCGCCTGACGACTGCCATGTTCACTACCGTTCTCGGGTCTGTGGTCATGACTACAGACCATGTTCATTCACTTCGTTCATTCTCGGGTTTGCAGGCATAGCCGCAAACCATACATAGTGTGTATAGTGTGTATTTTATATACTTTTCTGCTGGTTGGCCGGAGAACTTCCGAAAAGGCAAGACCGACCGAAACCCTTAAATATAACAATTTACCACTAATAAGTGATGACTACAAAAACAACCTCTTTCCGAAGGGATCGATGGACTCAAGACCCAGAACGCGAAGCCCACGGCCAGAAGGGTGGAGAACGCACGTCTATCGACAAGGTCGTAGAGGCCGCAACGCGCAAATACGGTCCTCAGAACGGCTATGCGATGCCTGAGCTTATCGATAAGGACCCTGAAACCAAGCTTTATGTAGGGATGAGCGTCACGCCAGAAGATGGCACCTCAGGACGGCGCAGAGTCTGGATTGTCAATGGCGGCAAGCCAATCGAGATTTACAGCACGACCGAGAATATCCATAGGCCGCATATCGCAGAAGAGAGCGGCAAGCACTACCTCAAAGCCTTCATCCCCACCCCAGACAACCTCGAAGGAGAGAAGGAACTCTACCAAGAGTACCAAGTCCCCATCAAAAACTGGAAGAAGGCCGTAGCCCAAGCAACAGGCGATACCTATCTCGCCAGAGGACAGAAGATGATGAAACGCCTGTTAGGGAAGCTGGCAGCGTAGCCTTTATAAATGAATCTTGTATTCTTCATACTGATTGGGGGTTCAGGCGACTCTCTGCCCTAGAGGAGGAGGAAAGTCCTGCCACCACGGGTTCAAACCCCGAAGAGACCATTCATGGTCTTGGCCGCTCGTTCAAGCGAGGCGTCCGTAAGGGCGCGGCAAAGTTCCGGACTCGCTCCGAAACTTCCGAACAAGGCGAGAGCCGAGTGAGGATTGCTGGACCAGAAACGAGACCCCCTGCGCGCAGGATGATAGGTGCGAAGCGAGCTGGTGACGGCTCGCAAGTTAACCCCTTGACGTTGCGTAGGAACGGATGAAACGAGCACCCCGGCCGGTGCAAGTCGAAACGACGCTTAGTCGAATGTCGCCGATGGCGGTCACTGCCCACGTGGCGGTGCGCCTCACAGAAGCAGGCTTACGGTCCCCCAATCACCTTTATTCTCTTCCGCCCGCCTTTACCAGGGTGATCAGTATCGACAATGATATACGCCAGCGGTTCATCATGGTAATTGCCGACGCCATAACACCAAGTCTCACCGAGCTGCTGCATATACTGGCCGCTCACATCGACCGTCTCATGGATGTGGCCGTGGAGTGTGATGAGTGGTTGTTTCTCAAGAATCGCCTCCCTAAGAGCTTGGCTCCCGACGTGTCCACTACGGATTCTGTCTAACGCCGTCAGGTACGGCGGCTCATGGACCACCCAAACATCGCCGGCGATGGTTTCGAGGTCGCGCTCTATCGTGTCAGCTCGGTCATTGATGTCGAAGGTGAAGGGCACTTTGCCTGTAGCTGTCGTGCGGAAGCCGGCCAGAATGATGTCATGGGTTAGGAGCTCCTGCTGATGCTTCAAGTCGAGTTTCTCCCAGTCCTTGAGTCTAAATGGGGTTAACGAGACGTATGGATAACCTGCAATCAAAGCACCAGCCATCTCGACCGGTTCGAGAGTGAGAATGACTAGGTCATGCTCTGCAGCGGCACGCATGAATGGTTCCTCATTCATTTTTAGGTCGTCGTTACCCATAATCAATCCCACCTCGATACCAGTCTCTCTCTTGAAATCGCCTAGGTGAGCAGTACAGGAGCTGATGAAATCCTTGTATGTGGCTGGATCACTTAATGAGAAAGGAGGCATCAGGTCGCCGCCGATCAGGAGCGCGTCGACCGCCTCCTTGCGCGCGGCAACACAGAGCGCGTGGTACTGGTCGTCATTGCCATGGAGGTCAGCGCTGAAGCAGATACGCATGGGTTTAGGAATGCCAATACCTTTAAAAGCGCTAGCATCCTCCACCCACCATGGCCAAGGATAACAAGATCCGGATGCCCAGTTCGGGCGCAGGCATTACATCATTCGCTGACTCTGAGAAGAGCAGGATCGTGCTGAAGCCGATGCACGTCATGATACTGATCGTGCTGGTGATCATCATCGAGGTCTTCTTGTACACGCAAGGCCGCGCACTATTGGGATTGGGGTGATTCTATGATGCCAGGCATGAACCCGCGCCAGATGCAGAAGATGATGAAGCAGATGGGCATCCAACAAGAAGAGATGGATGCCTCACGCGTAGAGATATTCTGTCCTGACAAGAAGATCATAATCGAGCCAGCAGATGTCGCGATGGTCGACATGATGGGCCAGCTCAACTTCCAGGTCTCGGGTCAGATGCGCGAAGAGCCGTACAAGAAAGCGGTCACGATCAGCGAAGAGGACGTCGCGATGGTGGTCGAGAGGACCAGCGTATCCGCAGAATCCGCGCGCGAAGCGCTCGAGAGCGTCGACGGCGATCTTGCAGAAGCGATTATGAAGTTGCAGGAGTAATCTCTAAGAATTCCGCATGCTCTTGAGTTTCTCATATATCTCGCGGCAATTTTTATCTGTCAGATATTTATCGGAGCTTTCCCAGAACTGGTCGAGGATGCGAGGATCGGTCTTGTCATCATAAGCATAGGCTTGAAACACCATCTCGAGCTTGTCGAGCTGTTTCAGGAATCGTGCTTCGGCTGTGCGCTGCTCGATGTAATCAGTAACCAGGGTTATTGAGTCATCATCACCAATCATGTTGAAAAGGATCTTAATAGCTGCTTTCTCTTGCTCATCCTTCTTCTTGCCAATATCATGATGTTGTTTTCCGTCTCGCTCCCAGACAATATCACCGATGGCGCCCTCTCCGATATCATGCAATAATGCCATGCGGACGAGTCGATCCCTATCAACATCTTCAGGTAGAGGAATGACAGCTGCTAGGACTGCAGTTCCCCAAGAATGATCCGCGACACTTTCAGGTTCAGGAACCTTGCTCAGCTCCCATCCAGTGCGCTTGGTGTTCTTCAGCCTCAGTGCTTCCTGAAAAAAACGGATAATATCCATGAGAAAGAGGGACGGGGGATTGTTTATAACTTTACTGCACAAGCTTCGGCTCTGCCATGAATCTTTCGCGCGACACTTCTTCTATCACGAAGTGGACGCTCTTCTGCGTGACTCCGCGGTCGATCTCGAGGTGTTCGAGGAACTCCTCCATGCCTTGGACTGTGCGGAAGATGCCGTCTATCATGAAGTCATAGCCGTTGTTGATGCGATAGACGGTGTTGACGGATGGGTGGCCGCGCAAGAAGCTCGAAAGCGATGCGCGATTCTGGGGCGGCGTCCGTAAGAATATCGACGCGCGCGTGGCGTACCCGAGCTTGTTGAAGTCGAGCAGCGAGGTGTGCTTTGTGATGATGGTCTCTTCATACTTCTTCAGCTTGTCGAAGATGGTGCTGACCGGCATGCCTATCTCCTTGCTGATCTTGGTCAATGCTAACCGGGCGTTATGCCGGAAGTAGCTGAGCAATAATATCTCTTTGCGTTTCAATTCCACAATACCCCCCCACGGTGATGCCATAGTATACACTCTTTGAAGTACCACCATATCAATATCTTTTTTCAGGCACCCTCCTCACATTCAGCTGTTTCCTGAAACTAGATAATTTTTCTATATAGAAGGATTTTTTTCCCTGAAACTGGACGGAAATGGTTTTATACTCAACCGCATTCCCCCCGAAAGATGCACGCGCT
>QNDS01000282.1 GCA_003644925.1 Candidatus Fermentibacterota bacterium | reverse complement strand
GTATCTACAGCGGAGGGGACAGCCCTTACGTAACGAACTACAACCAGTACGATGGTGTATGGTACCCTGAGCAGCCAATGTTTGAAATGCGCCGTCCCATGATAGCTTCAGATCTATCTGCAGGAATCGATCTTCTTGCATCTATAGACCTGCATCCAGTTGTACTGCATACAAACGTTGGATACCACTACTTCAAGCAGAATTTCCAGTTCACCGATGTCAGGTATGGCACAAGTGATACAGTAGCTGTAGACATGGATGTCGAAGATCCAGTGATCCATGTTGCTATGGGCGTGGAATACCCCATGAGCGGATTGACACTTTTTGCAGAAGCAGAGTGGCGTCACTTCCTTAATCGTGACTACGAAGATGGTAACGGCGAGAGATATGATGACATGATCATCATTCAGCCGGGACTTAGATTCCCCGTTGGCGGGGGATTCTCCTGCGATGTAGTGGGAGCATTCGGATTAGATACATTTGATCCTGAGTGGAGTGATCTCGGACATCGCTTCTTCCAGCAAGGTGGAAATCCTACAGACGAGACCAGAGCGGACTTCGCACCGTTCCCCGAGGGTTACTACCCGGCAATGGGTGTTGGCGTGAACCTCATGTATTCCGGCACTATCGCTGCCGCTCCAGGTACAGGGATCATGTCAGGAACAGTTACCGACGCCCGCACCGGTGAAGCCCTTGAAGCTACTGTTGCGTTCCCCGGCAATGCCATCGAGCCTGCAGGCTCCGATGCCGAGACCGGCTTCTACTCCGCCGAACTTCCCGAGGGCAGCGTCTCCGTTGCCGTCAACTCTCCCGGATACATCGGTGTGAACGAGACAGTTCAGGTCGACGGTGGCGTCGATTTCACAAATGATTACGCCCTTCAGCCCGAGCCTGGCACTGTAATGGGCAGCGTTACCGATATCGAGACCGGTCTCGCCATCTCAGGCGCAACCGTTGCGGCAACCGATGACCCTGCTGCCAGTGACCGTACCGGCACAGATGGTCTCTACGAATTTAGCGTTGATGAAGGCAGCTGCGCAGTTACTGCCAGCGCCAGCGGCTACCTCAGTACCACGGAGAGCGTGGATATCCTCAGCGGTGACATGGTCGCCCTGGACTTCCAGCTTCAGTCCGTTGACTTCGAGCCGATCTACTTCATCGTTAACGAGTACAATATTCAGTCAGAGTACGTATCTGTCCTTGATGCTATTGCTGAAAATATCATCGGCAATGGTCTGACTGTTCAGATAAGCGGATACGCTGACGATGACTACACCGAAGAGTACAACCAGACTCTCAGCGAGAACAGAGCCGAAGCCGTCTTCGACTACCTTGTTGATCTCGGTGTCAGTGCATCAAGTCTTTCTACCATTGGTTATGGAGAGAGTATGCCGGCAGCCCCCAATACTTCCGCAGCCAACAAGGCTCTTAACCGTCGCGCTGAATTTGTTGTACTGAGTATCACAAACTAGACGCGATTCGAAAATAGTAAAGAGGGCGGGTTCTTCGGAACCCGCCCTCTTCTACATCTGCGAAAGCTGGATCAGTACAGATCCGGGAAGCCTGCAGGTGACAGCCCTATCCGCCACCTGAACTCCCAATTGTTCTCACCGTCAACCGGTTCTGATACCCAGATAGGGAACAGCGCTTCCAGCATGGCGATTCTGACAGCAAATCCTCCGTTCGCGAGGAAAGTATCTTCCGAAAAATCATCGAAACCATCGGCAAGCCAGCCTGCTCCTCCAAAAATCTCAACCGGGAGAAAAGGAACAGGTAGCCTCTGCTCAATTGAAACAGCTGCTCTCCCCCTTGCAGGGCTGTTCTGGTAACCGGGCAATGCCGGACCGGACCGTACGAAGTAGTGTTCCTGCGGGGACAGCAAACCATCGGGCGGCAGAAACGCCCCGGTTATGCCGCCTGCGAAAAGTCCTCCACCCGGTCTCAGGAGGATGTGAAGTGGAGCATCTCCTGCAATTCTGCCTGCGTAAATCCTGGTGCGTGTAAGGTAGCTGCCGGTGATCCTTGAAGAAATATTGAGTTCACCGTCCATACGCGCATACAGGCCGTCATTCCATCCCGGAGAAGCCAGCGCGTTCAGATCGCCTTGCCATGATATACCGTAGTTTCTATCGCTGGATGAGAATCCAGCTGAGAATTCAAATCCGCTGCCCTCCTGAACATTGCAGCCTCCGTAAACCGTGGTGTCCTCAACGCTGAAGAGCTCCAGACCGAAAGAAAACCTGAGATGCCTGTCCGCTGCAACTTGTCCTCCCATGAAATAGTCCGCGCCAAGTTTGGCACTGCCGATTCCGTATCCCCTTGATATACCGGTGGAGAGATAGAGACTCCTGCGGTACTCCCTGAAAAGTGGAGCATGGAAAGCAGCTCCCCAGGAGGAGAAGTTTTCACCTTCAAAGGGGATAGACGCATTGGCCGACCAGGTGAATGGACCACCCATATAGGAAGGAACGACAGCGGACATGCACAGAATCTCCGCTCTCCATGAACCTGCAGCATACGATGGGAAAGGCAGAACCCACAGGCTGTAATGCGTAGGCCGGGGAAACGGAAGCAGCATTGGCCTGATCTGACTCAATGGCGGCAGAGCATTGTTCCATGGAGCCCTGTCAGGCATGCAGAGAAACGGGTCGGCAATGACCGAGTGCCAGCTGCCGGACACGGTTACCGTATCCGTGATTCCAGGTGCAAGTATGAATTCGGTCAGAAGGGAATCACTTCCTGAAAGAAAAAGCAGGTCAAGTTTCACTTCATGGGGCACATCACCCGCGACTATCGCTGTCGTTGAGGTTCCCGATTCATCCATGCTCTCAACCCACACGTCTGCATTCCCTGTCCCTCTGAGCCAGAAATCGAATTCCTCTTCCCATGATCTTCCCGTAATCTCCTCCACAACAGCCTGAAAATCATCTGTATGGGGGTGATGGTACATGAAGCGTTCGAAGTATACGGACATTATCCTGTCGAAATCCTCATCTCCAACCTGACGCTGAAGCATCCTCAGGAAAAATGTCGGCTTCGTGTAGTAAGTAAAACCGGTCGGGTGGCTGCCGTCACCGGCCGAAGTTGCATCACTCAGTACAGGAACTCTTTCTACTGCAGTACCGGTAACGTATGTCATGAGGCTGATATCCTGGTCGCTTATCTCCACTATCCAATCAGGGGTTGTGGACATATTCCCAAAGAAGCCATGCCTTCTCTGCATGTAGCGAAGTTCACTGAAGGTATTCATCCCCTCGTCAAGCCAGGCTTCATTAACTTCATCGTTTCCAAGCATACCGTAGAACCACTGGTGCCCAATCTCATGTGACGTTACCATCTCCAGGACTCTTGTCATCGGTACATCGGCTGCTGAAAATATGAACTGCGGGTACTCCATGCCCCCGGCCATCAGAAGTACCGGTTCAACAACCCAGAGATCATTGTAGGGGTAAGGCACGTACCACTCCCCGTAATAAAGCAATGTGGAATCGATAACTGCCGGTACATCCGACCAGTGATCTTCATCATCATCCAGGAGAACAAGGTGCACACTAATCGAATCGCCGCCCAGACTCTGCGGATAGACGTAGGTATACTCCCGCAGAGTATAATCCGGGCTTGCGGACCATGCGAAATCATGAACATTGTAAGCTTTCCATGTTTCGGTTCTTCTAAGGGAATCTTCTGAGAATGAAAGGCTTTCTACAGATCCGGTAGCAGCGGTAATGAAGTTTTCAGGGATAGTAAGAGTTATCGAGTAGTCGCCGAAGTCGCTGTAGAATTCACCCCTCCAGTGATACCTTCCCCTGTGCCATTCATTCTCATCAAGAACACACATTTTGGGATACCATTGTGTTATCTGGTACGTATCTCCGAGGTGCCCCATCCTGCTCCAGAAGCTTGGTATCTTCACAATGAAGTCTCCCTGAAGTAATGCACTTTCTCCAGGATCAAGTGGATAATCAAGGGTTATGAAACCAAGAGAGCCGTCTACGGAAATATCAACCGGATTCCCGTTCAGACTCCAGTTTGAAAGGTCTATCCAGCC
>QNDS01000281.1 GCA_003644925.1 Candidatus Fermentibacterota bacterium | reverse complement strand
TCGCTGGGTGGTGCACTGTGATGAATGTAATCTCGGTTTCTGCCATTCCGGGGAACCATGCCTGCATGGAGATTTCACCCGTTGCGGGAGATAGAGGCATGTGGTAATGGCTCATGATCACCCAGAGTTCTTCAGGGTAGATGATTATGGTGTTTCTAATGTCTCCCTTTGAGTAAGTGAGGGTATTCAGGCTGTAGATAAGGTACTCATCCCCTGCCCTTACTATGAAGTGGGCGTCCTCGCTGCACATGCTATCCCATAGTTCCCTCAGGGATCCGTAACCCATGGGGATTCCGTATTCCCACTCGATCGGATCGCAGTCGTTTATGACAATGACGATGATATCATTCTCTGTCCTTGTCAAATGAAACGGGTACTCGAGGAAGGGATTCTGATAAGCTGGTTCGAATGCAACTGCAATGAATGGGATAGCTATTAGAAGGATTGGAAGCTTTTTCATGACATATACCTCCTGGTTACTGGATATCCTTCAGGATCGCGCAGAGGTCTTCCGGTGTGATATCCTTGGGAATGGGAATGTTTTTCCCTTCCTTTACTAGCTGGGCTTTTGCTGCAAGTTTCTTGAGGTGTTTTGAAAGAGCCTTCTTCTGATCATCTGACAGTGATTTAGTGAGTATTGATGATGGTCTTTTGGCAATACTAGCGTAGATATGGGCGATGGATCTGTCTTCCCCGTCTTTGACAGAGTATCCCATCTTAATCTTGGCCCATTTTATATCCATCTTCCTCAGAAGCCTCAGGGTCTTCTTCAGTGACGCCCTTTCCTCTTCGGATATTGAAGAGCTCTTGCGTTCCTTGGGCTTGCCTGTGATAGCCTCCACACCTCTGTCCATTGACCTCAAAATGTGCTTCTCTTCCTCTGGATCTATATCGTCCAGGACATCCTTGCGGATCTCCAGGCTCAGTCTCCCAAGAAGGATCATCATGGTTTTCCTGCGGGCATCGCTCAATTTGCCATCGTTAACCGCCGCGAAGAAATGGACTGTGAGTTCGTCCATTACATCCAGCACACCTGTACTTGCAATGAATGCAACCTTCCTGCTCAATACCAGCATGCTTATGGCATCATCACGGCTGGGGGATTCTGAATGCAACGCCTTCTCTATCCCGTCCATCAGCCTGCTGTAGAGGTCTATCTTCATCTCGGTGATCTTGGGGCTGAATTCCCTGCCTTTACTGAACTTCATCTTCGACTCCAATCAGTGAAATGGGTCGATACGGCATTTCATTACGATAATATAATGTATCAATTGTATTTTCTTCTAGATTTAAGCAGCAATGTCAAGCTCTGCCTTGAGGACTTCCTCTTAAAGTGCTTCAAATGCGGGATTTTTTTCCTGCTGTTGAGGGCACGCAAGGCATCGCTTCCCTTCGGGAAGGCAGGGACTCTTCCGTGCAGCCCACGATCATCAACACCATAAACAGCATTATATTTCGAGATGTTTTATTATACTGCAGCGATTATAGGAATGGTTTAGCTAGCGTTTGTACTATCCATGCAACGAACCGGTTGAAAACAGAGATTCTGGCGTCGGTGAAGTATCGCTTGCCGATGAGTTTTCTGAAGAATTCGTGATCTGCCGGCATAATTTCTCTGATTTTATCGGAAGAGAAGATCATCAGTGAAAGAAGACTTCTTCAGAAACAGAAAGAAGAACTGGAAGTATATATAGGTGAACACTCCGACGCGGTCTTTTCCCACTCACTCTGCCCTTCATGCCTTAAGACTCTCTATCCTGATTATATCGATACCGAGAGCAAATGATGAACTGTCCAGAGTCTCCATCAGATCCGGATCAGATGATCTGCTCCAGCTTTCTCTTCATACTCTCCAGATAGGTCTCCCAGTAATGCTTCGTTGATTTGTAGTTCATGAAGTAGGGCGTTAGAACACACGCGCGCATGAGACGGAAACTGTGCACCCTGTCCCACTCCGCTGAGTCTATCCCCAGCCGCTCGACCATATCCTTAGGAGCATCACCGTAGTCATCCGATGTGAATTCCGTATGGGATGTTATAAAATCATTCTTGAAGACTGGGCCGGACACGTAGGAACTGAGATTGTACAGGTCCAGGTTCAGCTGGTTCATCTTCTCAAGATCCTTATTGCCTTCTACATTGAAGGCGAAATCCACCATGTTAAAATCCGGTTTAGTCAGGGCTTCGAGCCGTACTTTCGTGCCATTCACATCCAGAATGCTGTTCTTCTGGATATGGTCGTAGAACTTCTGTGCCCCCTCGATACTGGCTCCTATCAGCCTTCCGTATCCTGTGATATTCAGGGGGAGAACCTGATGGGCAGCCCAGACCGAAGCGGCAGTAGCTCCGGCCTTGGAGCCCTCCAGGATGTAGCTTCCCAGAAGGGAAGGTGACTGAGTACCCTTCTCGAAGACGTATGCGGCGAAGAAGGAGATCGCATCAACCATGCGCCTGTCGCGGATGGCTATCCCGCCTGCTGCATAAGGAACGTAACCCATCTTGTGAGGATCAATGGTTACCGAATCCGATTCACTGATGGCCCGGAAAGCCTCGTACACTTCCTCTGAAGGCCATTGGATGATATCCTGGTTTATCACTCCATCCTCGTGGAGCCGATCGGTCAGTTTATCGAAGGGAATAAACGAACCGTTCTCATCAAGGAAGATGGACCTGGCATACCCTCCGTATGCGGCATCAATATGAAGGTAGAAGGAGACCCCCTGTGTTTCCATCTCCTTCCGGAGGGCGACTATCCTGTCGATATGATCCACGGCACCCTCCTCGGTGGTGCCCAGGACAGCAACCACCCCAAGGATCGGGGTCTTGCTGTCGGCCAGCTCCTTTATGGTTTTCTCGAGGAGATCGATGTCCATTCTATAATTGTTATCCACCTGGATCGAGATCACATTGTTCAGGCCCAGACCGATGATCTCCCCCGCCTTCACCCAGGAGTAATGCTTGGTCTGGGGAACTATCCACTTTCCAAGCTGATTCTGTACCACACCGGTGCCCCGGATGGACCTGTCCCTGACCTCATTCCATATGTCCTTTACCTTAGCTGAAAGATCGAGAATCTCATCTACTGTCATATTGGCCAGCTGCCAGTGCGATTTCCCCTTTAGCAGATCGGGCCTGAGCTCTGCAACCGCGAAGGGAATGGATGTAAGATTCCTCGCGTACCATATGCCCTCCAGGTTTGCCACGCTGCCATCGGTACAGATGTGACCCCATGCCTTATCCACATCGTAACCCATGAGGGCTGCGAAGTCCTTCCCGACCTCGAGTTCCATGGGGGATGTGGCGGTACTGGCCTCGAAGGCTACATTGTTCGGATTGTACAGCATTGCAGCGATGTAGCCTATCATTGCCGGCATGAGAATATCGGAGTTCATGTGCCCCAGGTATCGGGGAGAATGCCAGGGCATCGATGTTTCCTTGAGTTTGGCGCAGATCTTCTCAATGACCTGAGTGATCTTCTCTTCTGTGAGTATAAAATTCTTCTGATCCTTCTCGTATAAGGACACGATAGGGTCATCTTCCGGATGGAAATCCTTGCGCCAGAACAGGTGCTCGTTAATGGCGTCCATTATGAGCTTCTTGAAAAAATCTCCGTTCTCGGATTTGGGTCCCAGGAACAGTCCATTGATGTCTATCTCATCCTTCATGCTATTCACTCTCTTCCGTATCGCTTGTTGTTATGGCTTTCCAGGCAGGTTTTCTGCAGGAATAAATGATCATCGGGAGGCTGGAGAATATTACGAGCCCGGCCACCATGAACAGAACGTAGAACAGGGGGCTTCCCACCTGGAGGTTGGATGGCGGGAAGAAGCTTATGATTATCACGAAGATCATCGTGAGGAAGCCGACTCCACCGACTATCCACATGCCCGTATTCCCTCCGGGAATCCTGTACGTCCGCTCCACATCGGGGTACTTGTACCTGAGTTTGATGCCTGCCGCGAAGAGAAGAAGGTACATTACGGCGTAAAGTACCATTGTCAGGATAAGCACCATGAAGAAACCGGCGTTCACTGCCGGTACTATCACATATATCAGAGCTACCAGTGATACCATGGTCGCCTGGACCAGCACGAACCTGATGGGAACATTGGCTTTGTTGGTCTTCTGCCACCACGGTG
>QNDS01000280.1 GCA_003644925.1 Candidatus Fermentibacterota bacterium | reverse complement strand
GAAATAACCGATATGTCGGATGAAGAAAAAGAGATGGCTCAGGACATGCTGGCTATAATGGGCGATATGGAAATGGAGATAAAGAGTACGGATATTGATGGTGAAACCGCTGTTGTAACCATAGAAGTTACATTCATGGGTAACACTGACGAAGACGAAGTCGAACTCATGCTTGAGAACGGCAGCTGGGTAATCACCAGCGGTGGAATGCTCTAGACAGTATCTGAAGATTAGATTGAAAGGAGTTCCGCAAGGGGCTCCTTTTTTTTGTTTCTGGTACGTCCCGTTATGATTGTGGCGGAGGACCAGGGACTCGAACCCCGAAGGGAATAAACCCGGCGGATTTCAAATCCGCTGCCTTACCAATTAGACTAGTCCTCCACAATGGTCGAATTTAAGTTATCATAGCGCAAAGGTCAATCAGTATATAAACCGAAGGGAAAAAACATTGCTTGAAATGGAGTTGAAGTTCAAGGTAGATGATTTCCATGAAGTGGAGCGATGCCTGAAAAGTATCGGGGTTTCGCCTGGAGATCCAGTAAGGGAGAACAACCTGGTACTTGATCTTATGGGCGGGCCGCTGCGAAAGGTGGATACTCTTTTCCGCCTCAGAAACTGTGACAGTGGCACGCTTGTAACCGTAAAAAGACCTCTTCCGTCGACTGCCCTTAAAGTGCGGCATGAACAGGAAGCTGTTCTTGAGTGCTCGCAGGAGGAAGCACTGAAGCTCTTCGGCCTTCTTGGTTACGGCGTTGTGTACAGGTACGAGAAAACAAGACGGGAATGCAGAATCGGCGAAGCTATAATTTGCCTTGATGAACTGAGGTTCGGACGATTCGTTGAGATCGAGGCTGAATCGGAGGAAGCTGTTATGAAGGCAGTTGATGTTCTGGGATTTGATCCGGAAGAGGGGATCAGATTCAGTTACGCCGCCCTGGAGAAGGATGCGCAAAAAGATAACCCGCTCCTCCAACCTTGACAGAAAGCCTTTTCTGACCCATTTATCGGAACTCTGCAAAAAATTATCGTGATTCTATTTCATATCTGTAAAAGGGAGCATATTAATGAACCAGCACACTATAGTCGAGAAAAGACTCAAGACGGATATCCACTATAAGAATGCCGTGAGACGGGATCTTGTAGATAGCGTTCGGCAGTTGCATGACTGGCAGGAAAAACTTAATCAGTTACATAATATCCGCAAAGAGAAGAAACTCAAGAAAACCGTAGAGAGGTATCGTGGGTTTATAGAGGACATGAGAACCTTCCTTGCACCCCTGCTTGATGAACTCGAAGATGGAATCAAGGAGGAGATGAGCTTCAGCGAAGATGAGATCAAAGAGTTCAAGCTGGAGGTCAAGGAAGAGACCATCCTTGCCTCGGAGGCCAGGATAGCCTTTGAGAAGGCCAGGGATGCCGCTGACAGTGCGGAGAACAGCAAGCTTGAACCGGAAGAGCTGGTAGCACTCAAGGAAGCTTACAGCAAGGCCTGGAGAGCATTTCGCCTTGAGAAGCACAGACTCGATGAAGCCACCGATGAACTGCAAAGCGAACAGACTGACAGAGATATCTTCAAAATGGAACTGAAGCGTATTCATGTAGAGCGGCATTTCATAAAAGAGGTATAGGCTGCATGGAGATTTTTCCACGCAGGAAAATAGAGGCAAGGCTGGGAATAACCTTCCTGGCCTGCTTTTTTTTCAGCCTTCCGTTCCTGGTTACCCGCAGGGCTCTGATAGCTGTGCCTGTGATTTTCGCAGTCGGCGCCGCTTATTATCTGGGCATATACTATCCGAAGTACAAGAAACGGAGAAGTATCTCTAAAAACCCTCTCAGCACAGAAGACAGGGCTATTCTGTCGAACTGCGTTACTTTCTACAGTTCGATGCCCCAGGACGACAAACGGACTTATGAGACTGATATAGCAATATTCCTTCAGGAACATACAATCACCGGTGTGGATGATGTCGAGATTACCAGAAAAGTGCAGCTGCTCGTTGCCGCAACAGCAATCCGTCTTGTCTTCAAACGACCTGAATGGGAGTACAGAGATTTCGGTGATATTCTTGTTTATCCCGGAGGTTTCCGTACCGACGGCACATATTCGACTGATCTTCGGGGCTGCGATTCAGCAGCTGCTGGACTTGTGCATTCATCGGGGAACGTGATCCTCTCGCTGCCGCACCTCCTGCGGGGATTTCAGCATGATAATGATGGTTACAATGTCGGTTATCACGAATTCGCACATGTGCTTGACGGATATCATCCGGATGGTGTCCCTGATGAGCTTTCACTGGGAGCATATCGACCATGGATTGAAGTAATGCAAAAGGAGTTCGAGAAAGTTCATAAAGGGAAATCCATGCTCCGCCAGTATGCCGGAACAAATCCTGCTGAGTTCTTTGCCTGTTCAGTTGAAGCATTTTTTGATAAACCTGAAATGATGAAGAAGAAAGCCCCGGAACTTTACAAGCAACTGTCCGAGTTTTTCAACCAGAATCCCTGATCGGATCATCTTATGCGTTTGTGACGCGTTTTTAGAGCGGGTCTTGTTTCCTTATCTTAACCGGTTAATATTGATACAGATTCTAATGATTGGTGATGGTATGAAAATACTTATTGCAGATGACGATCCTATCAGCCGGAGGATTCTCTCGAAGGTTGTGACCGATCTCGGTTACGAGCCGATTACTGTAAGCAACGGTATGGATGCCCTCGAAAGAGTTAAGAAGAAGGAGTGTTCAGTAGTTCTGCTTGACTGGATGATGCCCGGAATGGACGGGATAGAAGTCTGTCGGGAAATCCGAATGCTCGATGCTGAAAATGTCTGCTATATAATCATTAACAGCGCAAGAGAAGGGTCGGATGACATCAGCAGGGCTCTAAAAGCCGGTGCAAACGATTACATTTCAAAGAAAACAAACTCAATAGAACTTAAGGCCAGAATTGGTGTCGCTGTGAGAACCGCACAGCTGGAAAAGAAGCTGATAGACCTCAATAATCGTCTTAAATATCTTGTCAGGATCGACAGTCTTACAGGATTGCTGAATCACGCTGCTATTCTCAAGGAGTTGAGCATTGAACTTGAAAGAGGCAGGAGAGATGGCACTGCAACGAGCATTCTGATGCTTGATCTTGACAGATTCAAAACGGTGAACGACACTTATGGACACCAGACCGGTGATAAGGTTCTAATCAGATTTTCCAACCTTCTCATTCAGAGCTGCAGATCTTTTGACAGAATTGGTCGATACGGAGGAGAGGAATTTCTCATAGTTCTTCCAAGAACCGGCGATGAGGAGTCCCTCATAATCGGCAATCGTATCAGGGCGCGAACCGAGACTCTGGAGATCGACAGTGAAATAGAAGAACTCAGTATTACATGCAGTATTGGATGCTGTTCGACTATTGATTCAGAGAAGCATTCTTTCGCAATGATCGCCTCTGCCGATTCAGCTCTTTTCAGGGCTAAGAAGGCGGGAAGAAATCTCATCATGTCATGTAAATAACTTCCCGATAATTCCTACTTATTCTTACCGGATGAACCAGGTACTGTTATTGGAACCCCTTCTTTGCAGAAAGGGCATTCTTCAGTATCCCAGCTTACTGCTTCAACACTGAGCAACGCTCTGTATGGCGAACTGAACTTAATCCTGCCCGCGGTTCTGTCTACGATCAGGCCAATCTGAACGACCTCGGCTCCTGCTGTATTAAGCGCATCAATCGATTCGGTGATACTGCCTCCTGTAGTGCAGACGTCTTCCACAAGGAGTATCCTGCTGCCCCGTACAATATCCATGAAACCTGATCTAACGGACATTCTTGCCTCGCTGTCCCGCTGAAGAAAGGCAAAGCTTCGACCCATATGCAGAGCAGTTGCAAACCCGAAAACCACAGCTCCATACGCGGGGGCGCAAACAAGATCGATATCTTCTCTTATGTCATCCATCTGAGCAGCCATCATCCTGCCCAGTTCGTCTACGAACTGCGGTTCCTGAACAATGCGGATCTTTTCGAAATACTGTTTTCCATGGCGGCCTGATGTATATCTGAAATGTCCTTCAAGCAGAGCGTCACATGATTTCAGGATTTCAATTACTCTTTTCTCACTCAAAATATCCTCCATGTTCTTTCCATTGTGATCTGACT
>QNDS01000279.1 GCA_003644925.1 Candidatus Fermentibacterota bacterium | reverse complement strand
TCTCTAATATCTTCCTCTTTAAAGTTCTGTTCTATTTCACTACAGAACCACAACTGTTCCCACTTGGTAAAGAGATTGTTCAGGGACTTCTCATTTCTGTCTATCATACAGAAATAATAATATGACATAGTTTGTCTTATAATTTCCCTGAAATGATCCTTGAGTTCTTTCTTTTCCGGAAGAAAATCCACATGCTTAAACTTGTACTGCTGTGGACAGTTCTTGTAGTCTAGGACTTCTTGCATACTAAGACGCACTCTTTCCCCCTCCCGCTGCCTTACTTAGGGCAGTCACAGGACAGTTGCAAGGCTTGTTCACTGGATATCCTGTCCAACTCTTAGGCTGTATAACATCTGGTCTTCTGACTGGTTTTGACTTTGACGATTTCTTTACCATGGGTCTACCTCCGATGAGGATATAAATCCTGTTTTAGGGTTAGATGGGTTCCTCCTGTCAGACATACTTTTTAATGCAGCCTTATATGTAGACTTCAACTCCCCCGCTTCCGAGTCATTACATTCATAGAAGAGTGAGTGCTCTGGAGAAAACTTATAATAAAGAGTTCCTTTAAAATCTGTTATCTTATTCTTTTGTATGTCTATTTCTACTATCGGTTTCTTGACTACAACTCCGTCCTTTTCCTCTATCCATATAGCTTCCGCTGAGTCTCTCTTGGCGTGCATGTCATTATAAAGCATGCCTATCATATTGTTATCGTATTCCATCTGTTTAGACTCTGCTATATCGCTTAATGACGGACGCTTAGACCCGCTTACTCCGAGGAACTTCCTCAGCTCCATTGTACAGATTGCTGTTATATGGAGTCTGTTTTTCATGGCATGTATTCTACCGCTAGCATGTTTAAATCTTATTCTCTCGTCTTTTGCAGACTCATCAGACAGCTTGTGAAAGTTGTCTAAGAAAAATATAATCTGCTTGTCCGGATACTTCTCCTGCATGTATCTAATCCAATTCTCTGCGAAGTTGAGATCGCTGCCATGGCTAACGTCCTTTATTGCAAAACGTCCACTTGACATTAAGGACAACATATCCCTCCACCCGTCGTCTAGCTTTTTGGTGTCTTCCTCAGTCTCAATATGCTCTGTAGGGTGGGTCACTTGCCTTATCTCTAGTCCAGAAGAAATAGATACCAGTCTAGGTATAGCCTGCTGTCTAGAGTCATCGATAGACATGAATAAAACGCAAGCATCTTCATTAAACTTTGCTATCCTATACGCCAGGTTAAACATAAACCCCGTCTTACCTAGGTTACTGTCACCAGCAAAGGTAATCATGGCGTCTTCTCTTGGAATTCCGGAGAAAGCATCGTCAAAGATATCCCATCCCGTCTTAAACCCAAGCAAGCCCGCCTGTCTTTCTTCAAATTTTTCTCTAACCTCAGACATGTAAGACATTAACTCATCGCTAGAATGTACCTCATCGCTATTCGTGCTTCTAAGCTTTCTGATATCTTCTAGTGCTTCTTCAAAAATTGCAACCGTGTCAGCGTCTGGCTCTCTAATCTCATTGATAACTTTGTTTTCTATTGCGTTTTCTTTTTCCTTAATATGCGCTTCTTCATAGTTAAGTATAGAATCAAGTTGCCTCTGGATAGCCTTGAGCCTAACTCCAGCAAACTCAGAAAGCTGCTTACACATGCTCTCTCGTCTGATGTTGTTAGGCTCATTGACTATTAGAGGTATCATACGATTACAGACATCTTCTTTATCAAAATCATAAGGGAACCTACTGAGCCTCCACTCAAAAGCATCCATGAGTGGCAGGTTTCTAAATGCGTCCAACCCATGCTTGTCTAGATAGTCATCTGGGTCACACTCAGAAGTATCGCTAGGCATCTTTACTATTTTTATTTTAAGAGACTCTTCCCCGCTAAAATGCTCGTCTAATAGTTTCTCTGTTTTGTCCTGTCCGGAAGTATCTCCATCCAGACACAGTATTATGTCTCTTACGCTGAGCTCTTTAATTAAATTAATATGTTCATATGTCAGAGCAGTACCACCTATGGCGCAACTATTTAGAAGACCGTGCTTCTGAGCTGTTAGCCAATCAGGATAGCCTTCAAATATATATAGGGGGGGTACACTTTTTTTGGCCGCGTATAGACCATAAAGTATCTTGCTCTTATGATATATAGGGCACTTACTACTAGTATTCCTGAACTTAAAGGACTTAGACCCTTTTGTATAGTTCATATCCCGGCCTGCAAATCCAACTATCTTGCCCTTCTCGTTCCTTACCTCAAAGAGAAGCATATTAGGTGTATAAAGCTGGCTATTAAAATCTATGTCTTGCAAGAACTCTTTAGTAAAACCACGGTTAGATAGCCGGGTCATAAAGTCTTCATAACTCTTCACACAACCCACCCCATACTCCCTACAAAGCGATACAGGCCACTTTCTCTTCGTTAGGTACTCTATGGGTTGATTTTCGCTTATAATGTCTGAGGCCTCAGCATAGGCCTTATATACCTCTGACCTATATATCTCTTCTTCTGTGACTTCAAACTTCTCGTTGTATGGTATATTGTATTTATTAGCTAGGTAAAAAAGGTTTTCATGTATGAATTCTTTCCCCGTAGTAGGTCTATCTTCTAGGAAATGTGCTGCATCCACTATAGTACCCTTAGCCCCACATCCAAAACAGTAGAAGGTTTGTTCTTTTGTGTCCGGATAAAAGCTGCACGATGCGGTAGAGTCTCTATGGTCTGGATTGATACATCTAAACTTACCGTGCTGCGATACTCTTACATTGTGTTCCTCTAAATAATCCCTGAGGTAGGGCATTAGCTTTTGTTTTAGGCTATCCAAATAGGTATTACTTGTCTCCATTGGGTTGCGCCTCCTGAGATTTTATTATAGACTCTTTTAAATTCTGTGATACATAAACACTCTCGCCGAACAAAGATCTTACGATGTGTGCATTGTATTTTTCAAGTAATGTCTTAGCAAACCGTCGCATATTGTCTGTCATGGGTGGCTTGGGACTATACTTAGTAAGGAACATCTCTCTTTCCACTTTCATCCAGGTGTCTTCAGCGATAATAGGCCCCCTTTTTTAAGTTCTCTACTTGCCACAATGGCTGTAAATTTGTGTAATGACAAGCTTCCAGTAATTGCTTTCGGTCAGTTAGGTCGAAAATGCTCAACGGCTTGACATGGTCTATGTGCCACTTGTCCTCCCCAGCCCCATGATTTCCCCAAGACATCCCTGGGCGAAACATCTTTTCGAGATAAAGTTTAAGTTTCTCTATAGAACACCCAAGGTCCCTTACAGCTGATCCAGTTTTTGAATTGTTCTTTATGGCTTTTGTGAACCTATCTCTCAACAATATCCTTAATCTAAAGTGTACGTCAGTTTTCTGCTTCAAGTTCCTGTATTTTATATTCCTAGAGACAACACACACCTTGCACTCACTTGCGATGCCTACGCGCCTATCTTTTCTTTCGTAAAAATCGTGTACAGGCTTTATACTCTGACACATAGTGCATTTTTTAGTATCCCCACCTACAATCTTCGATTCAATAGGATGTGCTGTATACTTTATTCTACCTTGCTTTCTTTTGCATTTCTTGCACGAAGATGTGTATCCACTTTTTCTATTTTTCCTTACATAAAATTCGGTAAAGTTTTTTTCTTCCTTACACTTGGAGCATATTTTTGTTTTCATTTTCCTCCTCGCAGGTTGTAGGCTAGGTGGTCGCGAGGGACCACCAGGGGAGCTACCCTTTTCGCCTGGTTTTCCAGGTATCTTCAGCCATTATTCCACCCCTACTTCAACGTTCAAGTTCCACTTCTCTGTATCCATCACTAAACCACAGTTATTACAAACCTTAACCCTGGGACCGCCATGTCCTGGCGCCCACTGTGACTCCATCCAATCTGATACTTTCTTGTGATTACACTTCTCTCTTAGTTCTTCAATTTCGCGTCCATGACGTTCTCTCATCTCTTCTATCTCGCTTGTACGTCTCTCGGACGATTCCTTTATTTCCATATCATGTCTCTCTTTTATCTGCTCTGTTGTCTCTTTCATTTCTTCCGCCATTGTCTCCAGTATAACACAAAATTCAATACTTTTCAACTAAAAATTGGTGGACCTGCCGGGATTCGAACCCGGGTCCTATGAGTTAGTCAACTAGATCGAT
>QNDS01000278.1 GCA_003644925.1 Candidatus Fermentibacterota bacterium | reverse complement strand
CACGCCTTTTAATAAACCTGTAGTAGTCTTAACTGACTCTTGTCTAGCTTTCTCCACTGCTAGATTTTCGCTCAAAGCTCTACTGCTCTCTTCCATAGTTTTAGAAAGATCTGCGAATACAGCTGCAAATTGAACAACTACTTGGTTGTTCCTAAGTATAGCTTGTTGGTCATATAATTCATCTGCTTTTGTTTTACTTAATTGCGCAGATTCATCCAGACCATCTAGGGTATTTTTGGTTAGGCTGTTTACTTCTCTGTTATACTTAGCCATGGGCTTTATAAAGAAATCTTGTGTCATCCTGGCCCATTCTTGTTGTAATTGTGGTAATGCTCCGAACTGACCGGACTGAATATTAAATCCTTTATCTGCCTGTAGAACTGTAGTGGTTGGTAGTTCACTGTAAAATCTTGAACCTAAATCGAAATCTTTTTTGAATTTTTGGGGCTCTATACCCACTAGTCCCGCGGCAGCGCCGGCAACGAAGGTGTTTAGAGCATCTAATCTATTCTCCAATTCTGATTGTATTCTACCTGATGGAAATATACGATCCACTATATCCAACATACCAGGATCATCTAATTCACGTTGTTCTACTTCTAGTGTTTTAGAATTAATGTAAGTTGCAAAAGCTTCATATACACCGTCTGCTCCCTTTTTTAACTCTACTACTGCTTGGGCTCCGGCAATATTATATTTCTTTGCTAATTCTGGGAAGAATGTTACTATGTCCCCACTTGCTACTTGCTTACCCTCCCGTGCTAAAATACCAGCACTTTCTACTTGTGCAGCAGTTAGTTCTGATGTATAATCTATGAATGCTTTTTTCTTAGGGAATATTCTTTTTAAAATCTCAGAACCTATAACATCCTCGGTAGTAACTTTACCTACATTATCTGCTAATCTGGCTCTATTTACAGTTGTTATTTTAGGCTCTATTTCCAATAGAAGCTCAAACCCTTTAGTTAATTCTGGATCAGCTAATAATCTAGCTATTGTATCTCTATCTATATTCTGGGCGCCTTCAAATTTAAATATTCCTGCCAAGGTTCTCTTAAAATCAGTAGCAGTCTCATCATAAATAGTTTTAACTTTACCCAAAGCTTCTTGAAGTTTGTTTATGTCCTGATCAAAAACATCACTGAGGGGATACTTCTCTCTTAAACTTAGAAGTTCGTTTAGTTCCCCAGTCAGAACTTGCATCTCTTTGCCTGGCGAAACACTTATGAGATTTTCTAACACACCACCTAGACCAGGAACTTCACCCAGAGCTGTCTTAAGCACGCGCTTTATACTCTCACCAAATCCAGTGTCGGTTAATGACTCTGTGAATTTCTTAAGAACATCTATGTCTGTTTTAGCTAATTCTAGAGAGCTAGCTCTTTGTAGAGATTCTATATATGTTTTATAGCTACCAGTAAGTCTAAGGATAGCATCGCCTTGCTCATCGTATCCTATTACCAGTTTGCTATTAATTTCGGCCAACTCATTAGCTAATTTTGTAGCATCTGCTTGAACTTCAGATAGACCCAACAACGGCGATGTATAATTACTAGAATCCTGTTGTTGTGCTCTAAGCTCTGGCGAAGCCATAAGCTTATTTATTTTTTCTAACCTCTTCTGTAATCTATCATATTGTCTAGTAGCATGTGTTAGTTCTTTTATCTGATCTTCTTCTACTCTTCTTGCGTTATAAACTGACTGAGCATATTCTTGTGCACTCTTTCTGCTTCTATCTAGGGAACTAGCCACTCCCCTTAAAGCAAGCCCCATAGTGCCTAACGTAATAGCTAAAGGAGCTATAGACTTAAAGAGTCCTGGATCAGCATCTGATAAGAATTCTGCCACCTTTTGGCCAGATTTACCAAATAGTTTTCCAGATTTCTCTATGGCAAGTCCTGTGCCTTTAGCTAAAGACTCAACTATTTGAGTACCAGCAGATATAAACGGTCCTGTAGATAGCCCCATAAGTTGAAATATGTCTGTAGAATAATCCACAATTCTAGCTGTATCTTTAATTTTTTTGCCGAATGCTTCTATTCCCTTACCAACACCCTCTGCGCCTTTGCCAGTAACAGCTAGGAATTCATTATAAGAATCTCCAGCTCCTTTTATTAAAAATACTAACTTGCCAAAACCCGAATGTAAATCACCTAAACCAGTTGCTTTTAGTAGATCTGGAGCGCCCTTGGCAAAAGTTTTAAGGCCCTTTATTGGATCTCCAAAACCCTTACCAAATATTTCGAAATTGGACATGTCAAATTCTTTGGTCACAGACCCAATGAAAGAAGATATAGCTCCCTTACCTCTGCCTATAAGCTCACTGAGCTTATCAAATATAGCCAATCCTTTAGAAGCATACCCAAAGAATAAGGTTAGTGCCACTCCAGCAGCCTTAACTGGCATTGGAATGTCGGCCATAACCTCGAACATAACTCTAAGTGCTTTCAGGCCGGTTTTAAATACTGGGAATATGAACTTACCAAGTTCTAATTTTAACTCTGTTGCAGCAGCTTTAGTTTGTTCTAGCTGTTTTTGGTAGGTCTTCATGATCTCGACATTACGTCTTTCGGCCGAGCCCTTGGAATTAGTGCTGTCTTCTATAGCTTCCAGTACCTCATCCCAGTTGTCCATAGCAACTAGAAGTGCGTTGTACTGTCTAGTACCACCAAGGGATTGTGCTATATTAAGTTTCTGAGCATTGGTTAATTCATCCCACTTCATTGACAAATCACTTAGAATGTCAAAACCTCTTCTATTTTCGCCAGTTCCAGTTACAGTAGGTATTTGAATCTCAGCTAGAGATTTGGGTCCTTTCTCTGAGAATATTCTACGTGCTATGAATCTCATAGCAGTACCAACTTCCTTACCTGACTGACGAGTAACAGCGCCGATACCAGCTACAATACCATTCAGTTCATTGAACGTGAATCCAGCATTCTTGGCAGCCGCAGCTGATTTCTTGATAGCGTTGGCCATATCAGCAGCTGTAATAGCATGTCGTGCTTCTGTCTCACTCCAAGAGTCCAGCGCCATATCGGCGGAGCCTATCTCATTACCGAATACCTTCATAGCAGCTGCTAAGGCCTCTGTAGCTTCTCCGGCTGATAAAGTCGTAACGTTAGCTGCTAACGTAGATACTCTGGCTCTCTCAATTACCTCTGCTTGTTTTAAACCTTGTTGTGCGAAGATTTTCATACCACGGAGAACTTCAGTGACCGACACACCATACTCTTTAGCAAAGCCTACAGCCGAATTAGTAAGGGAATTAAAATCACTCTCTAATGGGTTCATCACCATACGTAGCTGTGCTATACCAACTTCAATATCAGCCAGCTCACCTATGGAGTCCTTAAGCTGTTGTACACCACCATATACTAAGGTAGCAGCAGCACCCCACATAATAACACGTCTAGTGGCAGATCTAAATGTGCCACCTGACATCTGCATTTTGTCTATTAGGTCTGTAGTTTCATGAGAGAAGTTTTTAATCTTACCGGCAGTTTCATCGGTGGTCTCGCCAAACTTCTTAAAATCGTGCCTGAAGTTTCTAAGAACATTACCGGCCGAATCTGTTACCTTTTCAAAGTAACTGAAAGATTCTCCCACTCTGGGACCAGTACCTGGCGTCTCAGATTCAGGACCTGGTCTAGCGGAGAACTCCTTAAACTTCTGTATGTTTCTTCTATGTAGAGCAGTTTGTTGCTGTGGAGGTAAGAACCCAGGAACCTTGATAGCACCAGTCTCATACTCTCCGAATGGGCCTTTCTGTAGTTTCTGAAGATCTAGCTTACCGTATACCTGTTCTATCTGTTTTAAGTATTGTAGTAAACCTCTCACCTGGAATTTTTTCTCTACATCAGTCTGGAACTCATCTGATAGGTTAAACTTAGAGTATTGAGACAAAGCCTCTCTCAACACACGTGCTCTTTTGGCCACCTTCTCAAAGTCCCAAGCGTCAACAGCCTCAGCGCCCTTTCTCTCGAACATCTCACCATCACTAAGTATGGCTTCAAATCCTTTATCAAGATCAGCTATCTGGTCTATCACTTCTTTGATAGCTGTGGATGGGGCACCTAAGGTGCCGGACTCTAGCTTGTCTAATAGGTCTTTATATACACCCCTGGTGAACTCATCCTCACCGAAAGGTTGTTTGGTTTTTTCAAATAATTCT
>QNDS01000277.1 GCA_003644925.1 Candidatus Fermentibacterota bacterium | reverse complement strand
GCCAGGTTTCAGATACCAGCGACTCTGTTCATCATTCCTGACACCTGAAACCTGACACCTTAAGATATGGAACAAAAATGGGATTAAAATTCCATCTGTATACACGGCGATTTTCACCACCCCAGTTGTACACTAATTCAGGCTTCATACCTTCCCGGCATCCTCGCCCACCGGCTTGCCGGCCTACACCAGATCATTTTCATGAAACGTAATAAACGAATCACTTTCATGAACAACCTCGGAACTTTTGATCCATGTTGTCCAGCCCAGACGCGGTTGTGTCGCCGCACCCAGTTCGCACGGGGGAACTTCTTCACGTTTCAAGATTATGCGTGTTTCAAATTCATACTCCATTCCAACCATATATTTTATAAGGGAGAAGATCGGACCGAGCATATCGCCACTGGGAAGAAAACGGAGAAAATCATCATAGCCCATGGGACCCAGGTTGACCCGAAATTTTGCCTGGCAGTCCCAGACATAGCTTCCGCAGACGGTATCGACACCCAGTTGGGCATTTTTCGAGCCGATCTGAGTCTGATCTTCCGTGCTTAGAGGAATCATCTGCTCAATGAATTGCTCGACTTCAACCGGAGCGCCGGAAAAGTATGATACGGTTGCCTCGATGGCGGCCACTGACGGAGCAAATCTGGATAAAAGCCCGCCATAAAATGCCAGGGATTCCTCCGGCAATCCGATCATCCCGGTAAGGCCCCGGGTCCCCAGTCCGGAAAGACTCAGCATGTATCTGGAGAGCTTGTCTCTGGCCCCTGACAGATAGTTTTCCGGAAACCGGTTTTTTTTCCAGGCAAGGTAAAAAAGGGTGATGAGACGATGATGAAAAATATCCAGAAAGGCGGTTAAACTGAAATCCTTCTGCCGGTTCCTTTGCTCTGCCAGCTCATTGTACCAATGCGGCAGAACACCGTTTGGCCCGATAAGGCCCATGAATGTGACGGCCATGTTCGCAGGACTTTCTTCACCATCCTGATTCAAACTTAAAATATCACTTGGAGGGAAAGTGAAACCGGGTTTTACCGAGAATCTTACCGCCTCTTCTGCAGGCAACAGTGTCTGGCCCAATGGCTTTTTGTCAGGAAAAAGTGATTCTATAAGATCTACAGCCTTAAAAAATGAAAAGCCGTAAAATTCTTCAAACAGGCGGTCTTTTAAAGAAGTACCCGATTGCCGTTTCTGGGGGGCCACTGTTTTATCACCTCTTTTTTTTGCATGGATTTTGCTATCAACCGGGAGAAGGAATTGACCGAAACATACTGGGCTAAAAATCTCTCAAGAATGCATGCAAACAGATAAAGACCTGTCCCCACAAACTTATCCTCGTCAAATTCTATGGTGACCTCCACCCCGCGGCAAAAGCCCTGCCCCATCCTCTTGGTAATATATTGGGAATGAAGAGACACTATCCCGTTTATCTGCTGCCTTGTCGCCGGTGAATTGTCAAAATCATAGAGACTGAGAATTTCTCTGAGAGCCTCTTCTCCGCCCTGCACAATGGACATATAGTTGAGGGAGAGGTGGGATATGAGGCGCCATTGCAATGCCCCTCTAAGGGAAGGTCTGCGTGTCGGGGTTGGCTTTATCAAGCTGTTTATTCGGGCAACAGGCGCTGCGATTTCCATACTGAAATCACCTGCAGAATCCCCGAAAGGAAGACGTACAGGCAGATCCCGATTGGTGCAGGTGACATGTACCGTCAATGCTTCTTCTCCCGGATCTGCAGGGTCGAGGTTCAGGTCTGCAAAGGAAAGAAAGACCTCCGTACCACTGTCTCCGCTTTTCCCGGAAGAACGCCTTTCTATGTGCCAGAACGCCCGCTTGCCATGGCTGATATCTTCATCAAGGTGATGCCTTAGAGAATAAAAGGGCTTGAAATCAACCTCCTTTCCCGGTGATGATTGAGATGAGGAAGTTACCCTGTCTACGCTGTAAACCTCCGTTGAGTCCTGCCGTCTGACATCCGGAACCACACGGTATTCGGTCTTCTGCTGTTCAACACGAATCGGTTCTGCAATACGGCTGAAAAGATTTATTGCAGGTGTCGCATGGGTGCAAAACGTATCTTTATTTATTACAAGATTGGATTTGGCCGCCCTGTTCAGGTATATCCGGATATCAAGGGTGTCTTTGAGGCCCTTGTTTTTAAGCCTACCGAGTCCGCTGAGATCAAAAAAAAGAAACTTTTCGAGAAAACAGAAATACTCGAAAAGAAGGATATAGCCGGGAAAAGACCTTTTCGAATAGGGAAGAACACCTTCATCGGAATCAAACCCGACAGGCGATATGTCTTCCGGCGTCAGGGCGATGACTTGCTTTTTCCCCCGGCTGTTCATTGCCTCACATTCTACGTGGCACACGTGATTGAACAAAAGTTCATAGAGATGAAAAACATGCTGATGCGGACCGTTTAGAAAAAAGCGCAGTTTTTCCCATTCGATCTTGGAAATACTCTGATTCTTATAAGCCTTCAACCGGATTAAAAGAACCTGTTGGGCACCTCTGATCTGCTTAACAGGGTCTTGGAGCCCTGCTGAAACAACATCAACAGGCCAAATGGTAACGGGGTAGGAGGTTGTGAACTGGCAGGTGGTGCCGCCCACGGATTTGGAATAGAGCGCGGCATTTTTATCTATTTTGTAGCCGGTCGGCGGGATCGTCTGCTTTATGGGCTCGAATCTCACCACCGACATGGAAGGTATCGGACGGATGTAATGAGGGTAGATGATACTGAGAATAGATTCTGTTATCTCAGGAAAATCATCCTCTAATTTCTTGTGTATGCGCCCGCTGATAAAGGCAAAGGCCTCAATCAGGCGCTCGGTATGGGGATCATCACATTTGTCGGCTTCAAGCTGCAGCCTGCCTGCAATCTTGGGGTACTTTTTTGCAAATTCCGCACCCATCTCGCGGATAAAGGTCAGTTCGCGTTCATAGTAATTTAGTAGACTATCTTCCATAATTAAGCCTGATAGGCTGGAAAGTTAAGATCTTTGGATGCTGTCAAGCTGATGCATCAATGAATAAATGAGCGGTTGAGGATTCAGCGTAATAGTAGATCAGCTTCCTGGCTTCCGAGTCTCCCAGCATACCGGCCTGCCAGCCTATTTCTCTATAACGTACTCGCCCCTGTTCGTGTCAAAATAGGTGTCAAACGTCACGGGTTCGGTTTCAGATTCAACAACCAGCATCCCACTTATCCTGAATCTAACATTTCGCCCTGCTTCAATATCTTCTTCAAGACGCACGGTTACATTCTTTAACCTAGGTTCAAACCTTGAAATCGTTTTTTCAATATCCTGCCGTAATTGTCGCCTCACAGACGGACTTCTGGGGTTTTCGGAGGTAAAATCTCCTATGCCGTACATAAAAACAGAATTGTTTACCTCCTTGTATGAGGCAGGTACCGGGAGTATCTGTCGACGGGTATTCAGGAGATTTTCCAGATCCCTTACGACCATGGCCTTTATTCGACTGATATCGAACAAACGATGCTGGACAGGCTCACGGGAAACCCCTGGTTCCATGTCCACAAGCCTGTCCAGGATAGATGTCCGGATGTTATAGCCGCTCTTCATGTTGTATCAGGAAAATTAAATCTCTTTGTTTGCCGTAAGGTCCCAACCTGCCGGCTGTTGTCCTGCGGGTTTTCCGTCGCGACCGATTTTAGTATACGTCTGCACTATCTTTCCAAAATTGAATTTGACTGTTTCTGTAGCTCCGTTTGTGTCCACATTAGTGATAATGGCATCGGTTAGCTTATATTCCATGTACTTTTGTTTATCGCCACCGGCACGGCACAACTCAAGGATAACTTCCTTGATAGTTGTCCCTTTTACACATGCCTTGAAAATTGGAGTAGACGAGATGTCCATATGTTTTATAATAGTCAATTTCTCGAAATCCGCACGATTGCTTGTTGCTGAGGCCGTTGCACTGGCATCTGCTGCGGATTTTTGTTGAGAAACCCCAAAAGTATAGGAAAGAATTTCTATCCAGTCCTTATGTTTGTCATCAGTACTTTCACCCTTTATCCCGTCGATTTTTAAAAAATTATCTGCCGCCATGGTGATCTCTCCTTTTGCCTCTACATTTAATGTATAAAATTTTTCAACGTGTTACACAATTTCTCTTGATCTATGAAACTTCTTGCCTCATCAG
>QNDS01000276.1 GCA_003644925.1 Candidatus Fermentibacterota bacterium | reverse complement strand
TGCAAGATAAACTGTATTACTCCAGATCAGCTTCCAGGCGAATTTCACAACTGTCAACGGGTTGCGCAGATGCAGCAAGATCCCAAGTATCTCCCCGCCCATTCTCCTTCTAAGTCTGGATATCTTCTCCTGGTTCGAAACAGATCTGAAAACAACGATCATTCCCAGGCTTGATAACAGCGAGATGAACAGAAGGCCCCAGACGGGTGGAAGAGTTCCAAATGGCAGAAGCAGAAGATCGAAGAACGCGTTTATGAGTGATTCGACTGCATTCGTCATCCAGTATTCGATCCGCTGAAAATATTCCTGCCTCCGGAAGGCAGTACGGGTATATCAAAGAGTGAGGCAATGCTTTTTCCCATATCCATAAGATTAGGGTCCCGCAGCACAAGAGGTGCAGTTGAGAGAAGTATTCCTGGAACCGCGCCCGGGTCTATACAGTGAGTTCCGCTCCATGGATCAAGGTTATCAGTCAGAACATCCTCCGGATAACTCCCCAGTGTGGTCTCCCATGAGGATCTGTAACCTCTCGCGTAACCGATTATCATGTCCGGAGCGAAGGGAGGCAGATAACCGGAATAGTAATCTGCAGTGATGTACGCATTACTTATAACGTGCCTTCCGGTGGCGGGATCCGTTACAGACTCCAGATCACGCTTCAGCCTCAGAAGGAGGTCACGAACCTGTTCAGGCGGCACCGCTCCATTTTGCTCCCGATCGGATCTATTGATGTAAAGACAGTTAAGTCCGAGTCCGTAAGCTGCAGTTGAAGCCCAGTCTATTGCTGCGAACATATCACGGTTTCGTTCATTTTCCGCTGTAATGTTTGCATACCCCTCATATGCAAGCCATGTATTTAAATTGAATGACCTGTTGAAGGGCGCAAACCCATGATCTGAGAGCACGAGAACTTCCGTATTGCCATCCCTCGCTGCAAGAGCATCTCCTATAACACTGTCAATTCTCGAGTAAAGCTCCCGAACAGCCCCTTTGAAACGGGGGTCCGTTGATGCGTAGAGTGGTGAACCCGGGTCTAGAACCCTGTAGAACATGTGGATGTTAAGGTCGAGAGAACTGAAATAGAAGAAGAGCAAACCTTCACGGAAGCGACTGAGTTCATGCTGGAAAAGGTCAAGTCGCTCTGAAAGGACGATCCATGCCTGGTGAAGATATTCTTCATCCGAGAGAATTCCCCTTGAAAGGGCTTTGGTATCCTCGGGAAAACCCTGTGTATAGAAAGGACCAAGATCCCTTGCAAGGTCGATGCTGTAACTTGAAGGTTCCGATATAGGGAGAGCAGGATTCAGGGGATCTATGTTTAGAGGTGAAAGGTAGAGTTTCAGTCTTGGAGTGATCTCCTTGACATAGAATCTTCCTATAGCGTTGACACTTGAGATGTTAGGAATTGCATCGAATCTCATTCTTACCCAGCGGCTCCACTCTCCGGCTGCCAGCAGAATGCTCTCGCCCTGAATATCTATTCTCAATGCATCGGCATCCCGGTCAACCCAGACCTTTGCTTCTATTTTCATTGCAGGATTACCGGCGCGCATTGAGTTTTCCGGACCCCTTATGCCGCATACATAACAATTGTCACCGTAGTCACGTACAGCTACAACTATGCCCCCTGAGGTATCGTCGGTGATTGAACCGGCGTCATCTGTGAAGAAAGTAAAGCTTCCCTGGCTTCCGCGCATATCTGGTGTTCCAAGCCCTGAGAGTATTTTCGCTTTCCCTTTATCCGGAGGAAAATCGACGGGGAGTTTAACCATGGATACAGGTATTCCCTCATCTGTCAGCCTGTTCCAGAAGGGGTCTCCCTTTCTGAGAAGCTCTACTTTCGCTCCTGATAGTGGTAGACGCCAATCACTTATACTGATAATCCTATCGGGTCCTATCACTCTGGATGTCGAAAGGTAGGGTGCCCTGCTGAAAGGGTCTCTGTGAATAAAATCGAATATCCCGTGTACATCAGGGCCGTAACCTGTTATGAAATTCGACCATGCAACCGGGCTTTGCGGCGGGTTGCTGGTTCCCAGAGGGTTCAAGCCTCCCGATGCCATCAGGATGGCTGCGTTGGGCATAACACCTTCGTGAATAAAACTGTTAAGAAGAAAAGGATCCATTCCATCTATTCCAAGAACAATGACCCGTCTTGCCGGGGACACAGTTGACCTGCAGCCGGTATTCATGGCGAGGAGTGCAGCTGGTGATAGAGCTGCAAGCTTGAGAAACTCCCTACGTTTCATTTTCCGTACCTCCCTGAATCAGGGATTTTCCTTCCATATACGATGGAGCAGCAACACCAAGAGCTCGAAGTGCGGTTGGAGCGATATCAAGGATCGTTGCGTTTTCATTGCTCAGCTTCACATTTGAAGCGAGTGTTCCGGGAACCAGTCTGTGATCATGACAGTGATCACCATTCCAGCGTCTATCGTTCGGATAGATCACATTTTTTCCTATACCACCGGTAACAGAGCTCCAGCCTGATCTGTATCCTGGTCTGGTCCCGATAACAATATCAGGTCCCCGTGAGACGTAAGGTCCGCTGTAAACAGACTCCGATGGATAAACAGCACTGATGATCCGATCACCATCAGTATTCTCAAGTTCAAGAAGTTTTCCGGATATCTCTTCTATAAGCGCGGAAGCTTCGCTGCCGGGTTCTACAATCCCCTTTCCTTCTCGACCCCTGAGATTCAGCATTATGCCTGCCAGACCCATTGACCACGCTCTCGTTCTGGACCAGTCAACCCCCTTGAACGATGTATCTACTGTCTCGATACCATCTTCAAGGAACAGATATCCGTTCTCAAGAAGCCATCTGTTAAAATCAATGCAGGTATGGAAAGAAGTGAAACCGTGATCTGACATAACTATCAGCATATCCTTCCTGCCCATTATCTCCACTGTTTCCCCGATTAATGAATCCATTCTGCTGTACATTTCATTGATGGGGGAACCTTGCGCTGAACCATCTCCCCAGAACATGTGCTGTATTCTATCTGAAGTATCAAAGACGCATATAACCAGGCCGTCAGGCGTATGTTCCAGTGCATCGAAAAACATCTTCTTTCTCTCTTTAAATATTGACCAGGCCTGCTCCAGGAACGTCTCCTTGGAAACTGCGCCGTTGTTCAGTGCCCACGTATCTTCAGCCAGCCCCAGGGTCGCGTACGGTCCGTACAGACCGGCCAGATACCTTGAATAATGAACAGGGTGGGAGATCGGAACTGAAGGGAAAAAAGGATCCACATGAACCGCAGTAGAATAGAGGGTGGGAGTACCATTGATGTCTTGAGTATAACAGAATCTGGATATACCCCGTACTTTCCTCCGGTCTGATCTGAAGCACAGTTCAAGCCATTCAGAAAGAAAACCTTTCTTCAGCTTCACCTTACCTTTATCGGTAATTAGGACGGCAATCTCTCCGGAAACAGCAAGCTCAATTCTTACAGCAGCGTACTCACCATCAACATTTTCAGGACCGGGCAATTCAGCGATCCACCTTTTCTCATCGAGTTTCTGAAGCCTTCGCCATAAGCCGCCTGTAATAGTCGTTTGAGGTTCATCTTCCGTGAAAATAGTATAGCTGCCCTGTGTGCCCCGAAGATCAGGGACACACATACCGCTTAGCAGATGCCCATCGAACGGCTCGGGGGGATACGTTATGGGAACTCTGAGGACAGTGGACCTGATTCCGTAACGCTTCAGAAGATTCCAGAATGGCCTGCTTTTCCTAAGCTGCTTCACGAAAGGTTTCATTACAGTTCTTCTGAATGGTCCAATGCCTGTTCTTGCCGGAGCTGTTCCGCTTTGAACCGATGAGAGTACTGCGAGATACCTCTTCCTGTCAGGCGCAAGGAAGTCGAAGATACCGTGTTTTCCAGGATTTACGCCGGTCTGGAATGAAGACCACGCAACCGGTGAGATTCCAGGACATGTTGTGGACAGCCTGCAGAAGGTCCCCTCATCACGGAGTTTTTTAAGAAAGGGCATTTTCCCATCGGACATCATTTTCTCAGCGATAGCAGGAGAAAGACCATCAAGACCGAGAATTACAACCCTTTTCGCAGTTCTTGCATACTCTCTTCTTCTTCTCCTGAGCAACTTGATAAAGATGGTTACTGGCCAGATGAGCGCGGAGAGCAGTGAAACGAAAATTGCGTTTAGGAACACAAGGAAGGATGTGACTA
>QNDS01000275.1 GCA_003644925.1 Candidatus Fermentibacterota bacterium | reverse complement strand
GGAGGGCAAGGCAGATATTCTTCCTGGGTGCGAAGAGGTTTTCAAGCAAATAGGTGTTTTTGCGAGTGAATTGAAGAATGAGGTAAGGATTGTTGGTATTGTAAAGGATGGCACGAAAGTCAGCAGCGAAAGATTCACTACACCTTTGGGGCTTGGTTTGGAACGTGCTATGGCTGTTAAGCAGGCGATTTGTGCGATATCAGATTTTGAGGAATATAGATTCAGCGTGGCGTCTCGAATGGGAGAATGGGAAGAATCTACAGGAGATGACATTTCTGCCGAACGTATAGAAATAATCATTATAGGCAGTCGAGATTTCAGAAAACTTTCTCCTGAAGAGATAGTTGTTCGTGATAAATGGGAGTGATAGATATGCCAGTTAAGAGGCGAAAACCAAAGGCAGAAGGAGCGCCGGCCTATATGGCGCAGTTTACTGCGTTGATGACCATACTATTGGCGTTTTTCATTTGCTTACTTACGGTAGGACAGGATAGAGTTTCGAATTACAAGAAAACAGGTTATGGCTATATACGTAATGCCTTTGGCAGTAAAGGTGGTGTTGGTCTCTTGCCGTTTTGGCGATCGGTGATGAAGAGATATCCCAAGGTTCGTAAGAAGAAGGAAGAGCCTGATGCCGAGTTTCTTGGTTATATGAAAGGGGCCTTTCATGCAGACGAGTTTGATGCTGATGGAATATCAGGGGCGGATATGGAGCATCGCGGCAGCAGCATCAAGATTTTTACGAACATACAGTTTTCTGGTGATAGAGTTGCTCTAACGGCAGAAGCACAAGTGTTTCTCGATCGATTGGCGGCTGTTTTTGTTAATCTTCCTGATTACGTATTAACAGCATGTTGTTATAGTTCAACAGGAGGAGATGTTGATAAAGACCGGATGTTGGCTGCAGAGCGGGCAATATTGATAGTACGTTATCTTAAGGACAGTGGAGGTGTACCTGTATCCAGAATGCGTTCGGCAGGTTATGCTCACGATTATTATCTTGCTCCACTGGATAAGGGGCAGACAAAAGAGGCCGTTGTGTTTCTTGTGAGGAAGGTCGCGCGGAAGATCAAGGCATAACATGTCGGTTGGAAGGAGAATAAATCATGGCAGATGAAGAAGTTGAGAAAAATGCGGAAGTAGAAGAGGCGCCAGAGAAAGAGGAAGGCGGTGGGAAATCCGGTACGCTGATAATGATTATTGTTGCGTTTGTCGTGATGATAGCAACGCCTCTGATATGTTTTTTGATTGTAAGAATGGCGCCGCAGACGCAGATTGATACGGAATCGGCAGTCACAGAAAAGAAAGTTGAATCCATCATAGAACTAAAGCCTTTGCTTGTTAACATTGCAGAGACAAAAGGGACACGTATACTTCGTATAGTGCCGCATCTTGTTCTCAGCGAGGCGCGTCTTGATGAGTATCTCAAGGAGAAGGTTCCGATGCTGACCGACAAAGTGGGGCTGGTGGCGTCCCGGAAGACTATAAACGATCTGGAAGGGCCTCAGGGGCGTGAATCTCTCAAGAGAGATATTATGAGCGAGATAAACGCGGCTATTAAGGGTAAGGTGTCCGGGGCTGTTATAAACGTGTATTTCAGTGAATTCTTGATTCAGTAGAGGGAATGGTAAACCTATGGCAGGAGCATTGACACAGGAAGAGATTGACGCTTTACGCGAGGCCGTTGCCGGTGGCGACATTGAGACCGAAGAGGTAGAGAGTCAGGAGGATCCGCAAGATCAGGTCAAAGTCGTTTCTTACGACTTTCGCAAGCCAATGCTTGTGTCAGGCGACCAACAGCAGAACCTACGGATTGTCCATGAATCAATGGCCAAGGAATTCGAGTCCGATCTGTTGTCGACTCTCAAAATAGCGGCAGAAGTTAAGATTGTTGCCATTGATCAGATTACTTATGGGGAGTTTATTCTTTCACTGGTAAATCCAAGTTATCTGGCTACATTGTCGACATCTCCGGATGTGGGTGAGTGCATTCTGGAGATGAATGTATCAGTTCTATTATCGATACTCGACATTCTGCTTGGAGGAGACGGTTCGGCAGTACGGGACACGAGAGAATTGACAACACTTGAGACAGGCGTCCTGAGAAGATTGACGAAAGTTCTTCTTGGTGATCTCAAGGCCGGATGGGCGGGATTTGCTGATGTCGGTTTCGAGATACTATCAGAAGAGGCTAATCCTGAATATATTCAGCTTGTTACCCCAGAGACTCCTTGCATGAACATGACCTTTGATGTTCATATCGGAGAGACTATGGGGGTCTTTAATCTCTGTTACCCCCTTTCGCTTGTTCAATCGCTTCTTACCATGTCTGAGGCTGGTGTAAAGCCAGGGCAGGAAGGAAGTGCTCATTCCCTGAAAGAGAGCGGCATGTTGAAGGCTTTAAGTGATGTTCCTCTTAATGTGCATGCGCGTGTTGGTACGGGTAGAATATCTGCACAACGACTTGGACTTCTGAAGCTTGGTGATGTTCTCTGTCTTGATCGAAGATGTGATGAATTTCTTGATATGTATATTGGTGATAACCGTGCCTACAGTGTGAAAGCAGGACAGCGACGCGGAAAAGTAGCGTTTCTTGTGGTGGATGGCGATGAGAATGAGCAGAAAAGTATGGATTCTGATCATGCTCAGAATCCTTTAAAGTGAGGAAATAAAGATGGATGAGAATACAAATACAGAATCTGTTGATGCGGCTGGTGAAGGTGATGCTCTGGAAGATGCTGTTGAATTGAAGAAGCAGCAGCTTGAGGATCAGAACAACGAAATCAGCGGTGTTGAATTGCCGCAGATATCAGAATCAAAAGACGCCTCGGAAAATGGGGACAAGGATCTGAACTTAAAGATGATTCTGGATATTCCTGTTGATGTCAGGGTTGAGCTTGGCAATGCCATGATACCAATCAGGGAGGTGCTCGGGCTGGGAGAAGGTTCGATAGTGGAACTGGATCGTCTTGCCGGTCATCCTGCAGATATCGTCGTGAACGGCAGGCTGATAGGGGAAGGTGATGTTGTTGTCGTCAACGACAATTTTGGCGTTCGGATAACCAAACTGGTTGATCCTGAAGATCGGTTCTGATTAGACCCTGTCCGAAAAGGGGAGTCCAGAGGCGGCGACAGCGCACCGCCCTCCAAAGACACGAGAAACCCTTCTGCTGGAGGGCGGTGCGCCGTCGCCGCCTTTGGACCCCTCTTTTCGGATAGGGTCTAATTAGTGGTTAAGATTCATGGGTGTTCTGCCGAAAGATCTAATATGATTAATGCTGTGACAGGCTTTGACGGCTCATATTCTGGTATTGGGATACAGGGATATTACAACCATGATCCGGCCCGCGTTGACGATTCAGGTAATGGCCAGGAAAATATTGCCGATATGCTGTATTTGAGCGGTGGAGTGGAAGAAGAAGCGAATGGGCTTTATACCCGGAATCAGATACTGATAGGCAATGGACTGGCTATTAGCGAGGAGGAGCCTGATGCTTCGGGCTTGACTGAGGCCGACAGAACGCAGGTGCGGGAACTACAGGCGAAGGACAGGGAAGTGCGGCAGCATGAGCAGACGCATGTTGGAATGCTGGGCCCGTATGCGCGAGGCGGCCCTAGTTATGTTTACCAGATGGGGCCTGATGGACGAGCATATGCGATAGGTGGTTCCGTCAAAGCTGATATAGGCAAGGAGTCTACCCCCGGTGCGACCATTGCAAAGGCGCGGATTCTGAGAATGGCGGCTACTTCGGTAGATGGAGCATCTTCTGCTGATCTGGCCGTTGCCGGCTCTGCCGGTGTAATGGAGAGTGAGGCTCTGTTGGCGACGGTGGCCTGATAAATTCCTTGCTCTTCTTGATTCTGGCAATCGCAATTCGCAAATCTAAAATTCTTTATGACGCCATTTTCAATGGTGTGGCAGATGTTTTCATTCGGAGTTTTTTCATCACGGACTTTTCTGATTCATAGACCTGTTTGATTCCATTGCCCATGGACGCTTCTATGGCTCTGATGTCTCGTACGAGTCTGAACAGTCCTTGCGGCTCGACAGATGCAGCCTGATCTGTTCCCCACATGGCTCTATCCAGGGTGATGTGTCTTTCGATAAAGCACGCGCCCAGTGCACATGCCGCGTACGACACCTGGAGACCAATTTCATGTCCTGAATATCCTATCGGGACATCAAAGTTCTTTTTCAATGTACGGATC
>QNDS01000274.1 GCA_003644925.1 Candidatus Fermentibacterota bacterium | reverse complement strand
TCCTTTTCTTCTCCGGATCCTCTACTCCGCTCAGTGCGGAAAGGAATTCATCAGAACCGTCGATAACCTTAAGCGGCATCCCGAAATGGCCGCGGAAAGTCTCTATTACCTCTTCCCGCTCACCCATTCTCAGCAGGCCGTTATCCACGAAAATCGGAGTGAACCTCTGCGGAACCGCTTCGTGAAGAAGCGCTGCTACAACGGAGGAATCCACACCACCGGAAAGACCAAGAATAACATTGCCGCCGCCGGCAAGTTCCTTTCGTACAGTCTTTATAGATTCTTTTCGAAATGTCTTCATACTCCAATCGGGGGAAATGCCGGATATTCCGAAAACGAAGTTCCTCAGCAGTTTCTCTCCGAATTCGGTATGGTTAACCTCCGGGTGAAACTGCACTCCATACCTTCGCCTGGCTACATCAGCCATGGCTGCAATCGGAAGGGATTCCGTATGCGCTATTGTACTGTATCCACCGGGAACCTCGACAACTCTGTCTCCATGGCTCATCCATGCCTGAAGACCGGATTCAATACCGTTGAAAAGATTGCAATCTTCTTCGCAGTACAGTTTCGCGGGTCCATATTCCCTCTCGTATCCGCCCTCTACTTTTCCATTCTCATGAAGTGCCAGGAGCTGCATTCCGTAACAGATTCCAAGTATCGGCAGTTCAAGCTGAAATGTCGCCGGATCAGGATGCGGGGAGTCTTTATCGTACACGCTTGAAGGACCTCCTGAGAGGATTATTGCGGCAGGTTCAATCCTCACTACCTCGGACAGCGGCACATTCCCTGGAATAAGCTCACAGTATACACCCATTTCCCTGATCCTTCTGGCTATCAGCTGATTGTACTGAGAACCAAAATCAAGAATCGCTACTCCGCCGCGAACCATAATATCTCCTTAACTGTGGCTTTTGTACCCGTCATATTCCGCAAAATGCTCGGGCGGCTTAACAGGATACTCACCATCAAAGCAGGCTGTGCAGTAGTCGCAGGGATCATGTGCCCTGACACAGCTCAGCATTCCATCCTTCGAAAGGTATCCCAGGCTGTCGAGTTCAAGCTGTGCAGCTATTTCCTGCACAGAGAAATTTCTGGCAATGAGCTTTGACGGCTCCGGGAAATCTATTCCGAAGTAACATCCATATTTGTGCGGAGGGCAGCTTACCCTCATGTGAACCTCCGTTGCTCCGGCTTCCCGGAGAGCTCTTATTCTGGCCCGGCTTGTGGTACCCCTGACAATACTGTCCTCTACAACACACAGCCTCTTGCCTTTCACGGCCTCGGGAATGGGCTGCAGCTTTCTCATGACCATTGTCGCCCTGTTTGCCGAGGCAGGATCGATAAATGTTCTGCCTACATAATGATTGCGTGTGAAACACATATCAAAAGGTAATCCGAGCTCCCTGGCAAACCCCATTGCAGCGAACATCCCGCTGTCAGGGACCGGAGCGACTACGTCGCATTCTGCAGGGTACTCCCTTGCAAGCTGGCGCCCCATGGCCAGCCTTGTAGTATAGACGCTGTCTCCGAATACTCTGCTTCCGGGTCTTGCGAAATATACATGCTCGAAAATGCACTGAGCGAGCCCGGTCCTGTTCCGAAAGAGATTCGCTTCGGTATCCAGCAGCTCCGATTCCGGAATGAATGTATCGTGCGGAATGTAAAGGATCTCACCTGCGTTTATTTCCCGCAGGTACTCAGCGCCGCATACATCAAACGCCAGGGTTTCACTGGCGATGATCCATCCCCCCTCCTCGAACCTGCCGAGGCTCAGGGGTCTGAATCCAAGAGGGTCTCTAACTGCATACAAACCATCTGGGGCCATCAGAAGGAAACAGTAGGCCCCCTGGAGCCTGCCCAGAGCAATCTCCAGAGCTTCCCGGATATTGAAGCCGGTCTGTTCAAGATTACGGGACATCAGGTGCAGAACTACTTCCGTATCGGTATTCGTCATGAAGATCGCTCCCTGACGATGCAGCTCTTCCCTCAGTAATCCAGCGTTTGTAAGGGTTCCGTTATGAGCTATTCCTATCTGAAACCCGGCCATGCTCACCATCAGAGGCTGAGCATTCTCTACCCCGCCGCCGCCATAGGTCCCGTACCTTACATGCCCCATAACCGCTTCGTTTCTGCCGGCTCCAAAGGAAGAGGGGATATTGGACATGGCTTCGGATACGGTGCCTTTTCTTTTGTGAAGCTTCATCCTGCCATCGGAACAGGTCAGAACTCCTGCTGCCTCCTGACCCCTGTGCTGAAGAGCCAGTAATCCCTCGGCAACGAGAGCGACAGAATCCCCGCTGAATCCGCTGATTCCGCACAGTCCGCAGTACTCACCTGCTTTTGCTGTTTGTGATTTATTCGGATGCATGTTTCGCGGCTGCTCCTACAAAGGCTCTGAACAGTGGATTGGGTTTTAGCGGGGTTGAAGTGAACTCGGGATGGAACTGGCATGCAACAAACCATCTGTGATCCGGTCTTTCAACTATCTCAACAAGGTCTCCATCCGGAGATATGCCGGAGCAGACAAGTCCTGCTTCTAAGAGTCGTTCCATGTATTCATTGTTGAACTCGTATCTGTGCCTGTGACGCTCTGAGATGCTGCTGTTTCCGTAAACTGATTGCGCTACTGAGCCATCCTGCAGAACACACGGGTAAAGGCCAAGGCGCATTGTCCCTCCCTTTCTGATAACACCCTTCTGTTCCTCCATAAGGTGGATAACAGGATTGGAACAACCTGGAGAGAATTCGGAGCTGTTTGCTCCGGTGAGCCCTGCGAGGTGCCTTGCCGTTTCAATAACCGCGCATTGCAATCCCAGACATATACCAAGAAATGGTATGTTCCTTTCCCGTGCAAACTGGACAGCTTCCAGTTTTCCCTCGATCCCGCGATAACCGAACCCGCCTGGAACCAGTATTCCATCAAGATCCTCGAGAGCTTCCGTGATGCCGTTTTCAAGGTCCTCAGACTCGATGCCCTTGATCTGTAGAGCGATATCATTTGCGATACCTCCATGAGAAAGGGCTTCATAAATGCTTTTGTAGGCATCCCGCAACCCCATATACTTGCCGACCACACCAATTCTGACTGAAGGACCGGATGGGTTCACTGCTCTGCTGATCATGGTTTTCCATGCATCAAGGTCAAGATCATTAAGGGGAAGCTTCAGCCTTTTCAGAATGAGTTCATCAAGCTTCTGATCTGCAAGCTCGACAGGAACTTCGTAGATCGAATTTTCTACATCCTTCTCTTCAATAACTGCATCAAGAGGAACATTGCAGAACATTGAGAGTTTACTGAAATGCTCCTCCTGGAGGGATCTCTCTGTTCTGCAGATAAGAATGTCAGGAATGATACCGATATTCCGCAAAATGCTTGCTGACTGCTGCGATGGTTTTGTTTTCAATTCCCGTGATGCGGATAGCCAGGGTATCAGCGTTAAATGAATGTACAGCACATTCTCCCTGCCCAGATCCTGACCGAGCTCCCTCAGGGCTTCGAGAAAAGGCAACCCCTCTATATCACCTGCAGTCCCTCCCACCTCAGTTATTGCGATGTCAATACCGGAAACCGCCTGGGAGAGTACAGCTTTCTTGATCTCATCGGTAATATGCGGTATCACCTGAACGGTTTTTCCCAGATAACCGCCCTCACGCTCCCGGGCCAGTACGGCTGAATATATCTTCCCTGCAGTGTAGTTACTGTTGCGGTTGCATGACACGCCGGCAAACCGCTCGTAATGCCCCAGATCGAGATCGGTTTCTGTGCCGTCATCCGTGACGTACACCTCTCCGTGCTGATATGGGGACATGGTTCCAGGGTCGATATTCAGGTAGGGATCAAGCTTCTGCATTGTTACGCTGTAACCCCTCTGCCGGAGCAAAAGAGCAATGGAAGCGGCGGTTATTCCTTTTCCCAGAGAGGAAACTACACCACCTGTAACGAATATGAACTTGCATCTGTGATGGGACATGGGGACACAGCCTTTCAGAAGATGAAAAAATAGCTCCCAGTATAATCGAATATGCAAGCATACCGCAAGTTTTTCAAGGCTGAATCATCTGCTTGGGACAGTGTGTGTTTCTTCATTAATTCCGAAGGCTGCTATTGCAAATACTATTTCCGCAATGCATACTGCGATGGTATATACACAAAATCATTCCCATTGAAAGGTTGATCTCATGACCAGATTAATTCCGTTTGTTCTATTCTCAGTAATCTTCTTATCTCCAGTATATG
>QNDS01000273.1 GCA_003644925.1 Candidatus Fermentibacterota bacterium | reverse complement strand
CTGCGGATACTTGCCAAAAAGGGATTTGAGAACGAAGCACCCCGCTCGACTATCGTCCGAACCATTGCAGAAGTAACAGACCTCGCGCATCCGTACGCGACGAAACAATTTCTGAAAGGGATGAATGAGATTGGAATGATTTCACCGATTGGTACGGGGAATATCTGGCGAATAATCAAAGAAGAGGAAACAGTATAATGCCATCAATCGATAAGATTTTGGATGAGGTTGGTTTTGTAGATTGGAAAGAAGAAGAACAGAAAGCATTGTCAGGAATGATGCATAATTTCGCAAGCAAGGGAGAGAATCGTCATGTGATTGGCAAAACAGATCGAGTATTAACCACTTTTATAAAGATACTTGAGAGACATATACCACCACAAAAAAATATTGAGGAGGAAACCGTATAATGCCATCTCCAAGTAAATACACAGTAACTAACGTTAATATGGTTTTAGAAACCGTAGATGAACTTACAATCTCGGATAAAGAGCTTAGGATAAAGATATCTGAGATAACCGGGCTGATTCATCCTCTTGCTTTGAAACAGTTCATAAAAGCGATGGAGGAACTTGACTATATTACAAAGTCTCCGTATTCAGGAGAGGAATATAATCACTGGCTGATCAGAGACCGGCAGGAGCAAGATGATGAATCCTGATAAATGCGCAAGATGTCATCAGATGGTTGATCCGTTCGACCCCGAATATTGCTTCTGGAACGGTCAGAGGTGGCACGTAAGCTGCGCACTCAGGCAGGCGAATGATAATATAGAAACCATGCGAGAGAAACAGGGACGGCACGATACTACTGCTGCGAACTACTCTGCACTCCAAGCAAAGATAGATGACCTGATGGATCAACGCGAGGGTCTCCTGAAGATCCTAAGGGAAGTTCCACAGCAGGCAAACGATCTCGGACTACTATTTATGAAGAGAGATAAACTTGTAAAACGGATTGGTGGTGGAGTTCATGCCGGTGGAGGGCATCTGCTGGAAGGGGAGGAAGACACGCGCACAGTTCTTAAGCTGCCTGAAGCAGAGCGTAAACTTCTCAAAGATGTGATCTGATGTCTGAACTATACTGCATCTGCGGAAAGCCGGTTACAGGTAGGACTTACTGCTCGGAGCGGTGCAAGTTCATCATTGAGGGGATGAAAACACCCTACGGTCAGAATATGAGCCAACAGAGGGCTATCCGGTTTTTTGGCAGGCTGTGGGATAAGAAGCATGGAGGTAAGGAGAAATGAGATCAAAACAAGAAATCGGCGAGCGACACACGAAGTTGCAGGTAGATTATAGGAAATCGAGCGACATGTATAACCCGGCACTCTTGGCACGAATTCAGGAATTGGAATGGGTTATGGGCAGCGAAAGGTATATATCCCATGACGGATAATCCAATATAATCGTTATGTAGCGGTATGGCATTCCATACCGTTATATTCGGTTTACCCAACAGGTGATAACATGACATTCAAGGATGAATTAGACGCCGCGGGTGAGCGGTACTGGAAAAGTGCGTATGAAGATAGGGCGACTGATGTTCTCGACGCGTGTGTTGAGAAGATTGATGAGAATGAAATCGATCTTGAAAAAGTCCAGAATGAGATCGTAAATCTTAGTCTGCGCATGGATCGCTTGGATTTCGCCACCGGCGTTCATACGGAAGGGGATGTTATTAAGTTAACCTCCGATCCCGAGCCGCAATAATGAGGTGTGACATGGCAAAAAAGATACAACTCCTGATGTTCTGTCCTTGGTGTGAGGAGGGGCAGGCGAGAACATATCAAGGAATGATGGCACACGTTCGGGCAAAGCACCCGGATAAGATCGATGAACTAAAGAATAATAAGGGAATGTACCTTGAGAAATTCGCGTGTGATGAGTTCGGGAATCCTATCAGCGAACCACCAAAGGAACCACCAAAGGAACCACCAAAGGAACCACCAAAGGAACCACCAAAGGAACCACCAAAGGAACCACCAAAGAAACCACCGGCTAAGGAGGTGAATCCGCCAAAGCCAACGGAGGGAGGCGGGTTTCTCGACAACCTCCGAAAATCAGTCTTCGGGGATTGAGTTTCAGCCGTTCAAGGTCGATCTTGTAGCACCAGCTGGAGGTATTCCTTTCCAGAAAGGAAATATTCCGGGGGTTGAATCTTTCGATCCAGAAACCCCGGCACCCGGAACGGTTCCGGAAGTTGTGACAGAGGAGCGAGTCCTGGGGCTGTGCAGGCTTGCGCTCGAGACCGTCCCGGAAGGGTTCGGTAAGCCCTGGCTTGCAACTCCTGAAGAGCAGCTTAAGCCGTTCGCAAAGGAACTTACAATCTACTGCAACGCTCACGACATCGATCCAAGTGAGTTGATAGGCGACTGGTTCCCTCTTGTGATCACAGGACTACCTATCGGGTTTGGCATTATCCATCGTCACAAGGAGCATAAGAGCGAGACCACAACGGAAGCGAAAGAGATCAGATCCGGCACCCGTGAGGTCGAGGAATCGAAAGAACCGGAGCCAGCGGAGAGAGAAAAAGAGGAGGAATAATATGACAATGTCTGAAGATCAAACCCATTTAATCCATGCGATTGAGCATCTTGCGGCGGCAAGGACTGAACTGGATATGGTAAGAAAAGAGGATAGACCTATGGCAGTAAAACACTCTATCGGCCTTATAACCGATTCTATACGGGAAACGGCAAGTATTATTAGGTGATAATATGAGCATGGAAATGAAAGCTTTAAAATCGATCCTTGCAGTAAAAGGATTGGAACTTCCGACGGATGTGGAGGCGGAAAACCCGGTATCTGAGTTCATAAGCGAGCAGTTTAGGGATAGGTTCCCTGAGAATGAGATGATTACCCTCTTGCGGGATCTGTTCGTACATAGAGCGAATACTGAACCAATCCAACTCTTGAAAGGATTGCAACTGTTCAATCAGTCTATCGTGAATTTTAGCATGAAAGAAGAAACAAGGGCGTATATCAAGGAACTGACTGAAGATCCAGACAATGCAAATACAGACGAATGAGCGGATATTTATCTGCGGGCAGACAGGCACGGGTAAAACAAAATTTGCGCAGAAGTTCCTCCCTTTTTACCCGCGGATTGTATTTCACGATATAAAATTTAGAAATAGCGATCTTATACAGCAGTACCACTTTACGCCAGTACATGATCCTGCAACCCTTCTTATTTATATCCAGAAGGGTAAAAAGCGAATACTATATCAGCCAGCGCAGGGGGGGGAAAAAGAAGGTATAGAAGATTTTAATAGAGTGTGTGAGATAGTATTTAAGACTCGTAATATTGCCTTAGTTGTGGATGAAGCGCAGAGTTTTATGACCGGGCAACAAACACCTTATTGGTTTGGTGAAATACAGCGTCTTGGAAGGGAATACGATATTGGTTGTATATCCTTAACACAAAGACCGAAAGAGATACCACAAACGTTATTATCTGAATCGGAGCACATGTTCATTTTTAAGCTAAAACTAAAACAAGACCGTATAAAAATAATGGAAGTGTGCGGGGAGTATGTCGATGAAATTGAAAATTATGAGGGGGAATATCCCAACGTTTACGACTGGAAACTTAAAATAGGTCTTAGATCACCAAAACCAGAAGATAAATTAACAGACGTCGAAATAAAGGAAAAAAAGACGCTTTTAGATGTTAAACTACTTTTACAGACCATGCCTTATTATTGCTTCCTCCAGTGGAATGCACATCAGCTAATCCTCCATGGGCCTGTCCGGATCTGAGAAAAGTATTTATACTCGGATAATCCATTAGTCTATTATCCCCAAGGGGATAAATGGAATATACCAAATGGCAAAACTACTTTCTCAGGAAAACATTCAGAGTACAGTTATGATCATCGGGATTGTGATCGTATTCTGCTGGCTGGCATCGAACCACATCCATGACGTGGCAAAACTCATGGGTCTGAAGTGCTACGACGAATCAGGTACTGCGGTTGTTTGCGCATGAGGTGATGCGCTATGGCTAACGATTTTAGCGCATCAGACTTAAAAAAGGGCTTGGTGACGCGAACCGTTACCTATCTCTTAGACTGGGCGACGGGTGCAACAACGGTTACAGTTCTTGAGGGTGGTGAACACCCTAAGATGAGGCTTGATAGTGCTATACTCCAGAACGTGAACGCGGCATTGAACGCAACCGAGCCGATAATCAACATCCGGCATGGGGCTCTCACTCATGAAGTCGTTGAGACTGTGGATATGG
>QNDS01000272.1 GCA_003644925.1 Candidatus Fermentibacterota bacterium | reverse complement strand
TCCTTGAGCCGGCAGCATGAACTTTCTCTGCCAGATGATGTATCGGTTGAATGTATCCTGTAACGTTAGAAGCACCAGTTATTGAAACAAGAGCTATCCTGCCTTTGAATTCCTCTAATAGTGAATCAAAGTGTTCCTCATCGAAGCGTCCGTCCGCTGTAGCCCGGACATGGAGAGTTCTGTAGTTGAATCTCCACGGAAGATCATTCGAATGATGTTCCATCCGGGTGGTGATAACAACGTGATCCTTTTTGGCCTCAAGCCTGTGAGCAAGCTTGTTGATGGCTTCTGTGGCGTTTTTGACGAAAATAACTGTATTTGTGCTCAGGTCGGCTCCTACAAATTCGGCTATTACACTATGAGCTCTGTCGTACGCTTCAGTACACAATCTCGATTTGAAACCTGTTCCCCTGTGAACGCTCGAATAATACGGTGCAAGGGCATTGATCCCGTCTACCACATTTTTCAGTGGTGGCGTACTGGCGGCATTATCCAGATTGACATAACGCACCGTGGTTCCGTCAAGCAGGGGCACTTTTCTATTAATACCGTAGATGCAATCACGCATAATTTCACCATTTTCTGTAACAGAATAAGTCAAACAGTCAGGAAATTATAATCCTTCGCGTAACAAGATAGAAGTGGTCAGTCCGGGCACATCTATTCCGTTACATCAATACGATAAAGCATCATGTCGTCGTTGTTGCTTACCCAGAGGTGTCCTTCATCGTCAATTGTCACGCCTGCAGCTGATGAAAGGATGTCGCTGTTTATCTCTTTTACGGTATCTCCGGATGAATCGCAGCAGCGAACTGGAACACGCGAATCGTCTGAAGCTACCCAGATAAGCCCCATGGAATCACGGGCTATATCCCGGGTCTGACTGTTTCTTCCAAATGGAGTGCTGTTCATCCTGCTGGATATGCCGGGAAGTGAATATCGATAGGTTCTGTTCTGGGATCTTGAAGAGACATAGAGATAATCTACATGTGCTGCCAGTCCCGTCACCGACGAGACAGGATTGCCTCAACCCCCGCACATTCTTACCGAACCTGCGAATTCACCTTCAGGGGAATAGTAGTAGATGTACCCATTGTTTGAATGATCCCAGAGCCCCAGATAAATTTGATTGTACTCTTCACTGAATGCAAGCCCGGTTGCAGAGAACGATGAAGGAGTAGCGCATTTGAAGGCATCTATGATTTCTCCTGTGCTTGCGCTTATCCGGAAGATGGAGTCACTTTGCGCATCAACCGCCCATAGATCTCCACCTCCCCATGCCAGTCCGGTAACGTTTTCACCGGGGGATTCTATGGTTTCCAGAACTGTGATGGCAGGATCGGTAGAGTTTTCCGAGTTCGAGCTGTTCAGACAGGCTGAAGAAATGAGAACGGCAGTAAGAAGCATAATTCCTAGTATTTTCATAGTTATCTCCGATATTGCAGTTATTTCTATCTGGTGGTTCCTGGACAGTGCATTTCCAAAGGAAATATTGAAATCAGTGAGGTATAATGTATATTAGTTGCTGCTTACTGTAAATGCCGCTCATTTCTCTAAGCCGCGAACACATTCGTCTTTGTTGAATTCATAAATTATCTGTCTGAATACCAACAGACTGGATTGGATAAGCATGCCTGAAGAGTTGAAAAACAGAAATGAAATTCCTCTTGAAACACGATGGAGTGTAGAAGCTCTCTACGCTACAGATGAGGACTGGGAAAAGGACTTCACCGGTACTGCAGACTTCATGGATAGTATTAAGAAATGGACCGGCAGACTCAGCGAAAGCCCTGCAACGCTTAATGCTGCTATCGAAGAACTGCTCTCGCAGCACAGATATCTTGAAAAACTATTCATTTATGCCAGTTTGAAAGGTGACGAGGACCTTGGAAACTCACTGTACAGCGGTATGCTTTCCAGAATCAAAAGCAGATTCGTTGAATGCAGCGCTGCTCAGTCTTTCTTCACGCCAGAGCTTCTTACAATACCTGAAACCACTATCAGTTCATGGCTGGGAACATCAGAACTTGAACCTTACAGAATATGGCTTCAGGATATTCTCAGGTACCGTTCGCACACTCTCTCGAGCAAGGAGGAGGTCCTTCTTGCAAATACAAGTGAGATAATAAGCGGATTCAGCTCAGCCTTCGGAAAACTCAACAACGTAGACATACCGGCGAGGTTACCGGAAATAGAAGATGAGAACGGGAACAGTGTCAAGCTTACCAGCGGCAAATTCGGCGCTTTCCTTCAGAACAAGGACAGAAGGGTAAGAAGAGATGCCTACCTGGGTTTCTATGATGAAGTTAAGGGTAATGTGGCAACAAAGGCAGCTCTTCTGGAGGGGCAGATCAAATCGCATATCTTCAGATCCAGGGCAAGGAAACATGATTCCGCCCTTGAAGCCTCCCTTTTCAACGACATCGTAGGTGTTTCCGTATACGATTCTCTGATAAAGTCAGTTCATGATAACCTTCCGGTGCTTCACAGGTATTTCAAGTTCCGTAAGAATGCACTGGGTATTGATTCAGCGCACATGTACGATACCAGCGTTCCTGTTGTGCCCGAGTCCAAGGCGGATTACACCTGGGATGAAGCTGTGAACCTGACCCTTGAAGCCGTAGCTCCCCTGGGCGGAGAATACGTTGATACCCTGGCTCAGGGTTTTGAGAATCGATGGGTGGATGTATACGAGAATAAAGGTAAAAGGTCCGGTGCCTACTCAAGCGGCTGTTACGATTCTTACCCGTACATACTGCATAACTTCAACGGCACGCTCCGGAGCGTGTTCACTCTCGCTCACGAAGCCGGACACTCCATGCACAGCCTTCTATCGAGAACATCACAGCCGTATCACATGTCAGAATACAAGATCATCGTAGCCGAAGTCGCATCGACAACGAATGAGATGCTGCTGATCGACCTGCTGCTCAAGAGAATGGATGACAAACAGGAGAAAGCCTACCTGCTTGATCACCTTCTCGGTTCATTCAAATCCACCCTGGTAAGACAGACCATGTTCGCGGAATTCGAGAAACTGATCCACGAGCATGTAGAATCGGGCAATCCGCTTACACCGGATTACCTCAACAGTTCATACTACGCTCTTACAAAGCTGTATCTGGGAGATAGCTTCGCCTGGGACTATGAAGATGATCTTATCGCTACTGAATGGTCCAGAATACCCCACTTCTACTACAACTTCTACGTTTACAAGTACGCGACAGGGCTTTCGTCGGCTATTGATATATCCTCCAGGATCCTTTCCGGTTCGCCCGGCGCGATTGACAGTTTCATCGCATTCCTCAAGAGCGGCTCATCAAAGCCTCCTCTTGAACTTCTTAAAGGAACCGGTGTTGATCTTACGACTCCGGAACCTGTAAATTCAGCACTCAGGAAAATGGAGAACACACTTGAGGAGCTTGAAAAGGTACTTCAGTAGAGGAACAGTTCCAGCGCGGCTTCGAGCTCTTCCGTATTGACCCAGGTATCGAAGCAGGGACCGTTGCGCCACTCGTTAAGCACGCCGACAGTTGTTATGGGATGCACATCCAGAATCCCCAGTGAAAGGTCAATCGGGCAGGCTACTGCGATAATGAGCGCTGGGGCTGTTTTCTCCACTATCCTTCTGGCGGATGTTCCGCCCGAAGCTATCGCAAAATGAGTGCCGAACCTGTCTCTTACGTCAAGCAGACTCCCTATGGGGCATTTGCCGCATCTTTCGCATGAATCAGGATTGAATGTAAGTCTGATCGGGCATTCGTGATTCTGAAGGCAATGAGGTACGAGAATAAGGGCTTCTTCGGAACTGAATTTTCTCCCCGCTTCAGAGAGCGCTTTCCGGTTGTTCATGGCCACAACCATTTTCTCCGGTGTATGCCTGGCGAAAGCATGAACAGACTGCAATGCTTTCAGAGTCCAGAATGAAAGCCTCAGTGGTATTGGGTTGTCCATTATCCCCTTTTCGTACAGTAATCCGTATATCTGGACCAGAAGTATGGTAAGCAGCCCTCCTGCTGATGAGATTGCAAATCCGGTACCTGCGACCAGAAGCAGAAGCAGTGCTATCAATGCGGGAGCGATGGAAAACAGCAGAAGCCCCGTATGGAACAGCAATCCGGCTTTTTTAGTATTTTTCAAGTTTATCACCGGTTTTCATCCTTGCGCCCCTGAGAAATTCAGCCGCGCTCATGACGCTTTTGGAAGCCGGCTGGATTTCAAGTATCTCAAGTGACTCATCTCCCCCGCACCCG
>QNDS01000271.1 GCA_003644925.1 Candidatus Fermentibacterota bacterium | reverse complement strand
TATTACAACGGGTTCATCTATGACCTCCATAGGGCCATTGCGGGACTCTGCTGGCACTGCCGCCACCTTCATCCGCATCATAGTTTCGTACAGGGTATCCGGTACGTTGTGTCCTGTTATTTCCATTAGCCATGCCTCTTGTATTTCTGTTTAGGTCTACCCTCACCATTTATGAGCCGCATGTACTTGTCAAACTCACAAAGGCAATTTTGGGCGTCTTGGGCGCAAAGCTCTATGCCTGTGCCACTACTTATTATAGCACGGACAGGCTGGATGTACATACTGAACGCCTTTTGATTGTACTTTTGTGCGTTCGCTGGCAGCCCCCTCAGCCGGTTCAGGCCCCGCATGGAACCTGGTCCTGGCGCTACGAACGACCACCAGTCGGGGGCCTTCCGCCAGCGGGGGGTAAACTTCAGGTCAGCCACTACCTGTGCCGCCATGAAGCTGCCAATGCCGTTGAGGCCAATCAGCGCCCGCCACATGTCGTCTAGGTCAGGGTAGTCAAGCGCTATGCCGCGAGTAAACGCAGGACCTAGCACGTACTCACACAGGTACTCCACCTTGTCCATTTTATGGCCGTTGGTGCTGACTATGTACGCGGCGTTGAACACTCTGCGCCCCTCCTCCTGCATACCGTAGGTTATAGACTTTACACGCATAGGATCCCAATGTTCTAAGTAGCCGATTTTATCCAGCGTATCGGGGTTGTTGAACAGGCGGGCCATGATGGTGTTGGGTATGAGCATGTCATCTTCCCAGTGGGGCCGGAGCCATTCGGCTATCGCTATGGTCACCTTGTCGTGCTGGCGGCGGACGTTACAGTACCTCCAATTGTCAATGTTAGGGTCTCCGCTACGGAGCATGGTGCGCGCCGACTCACGCGCTTCTACCCACTTTACGAGCATGTGGGCATTGGGGAAGTCATTAATTGTTACGGTCATTTATCATCTCCTGTATAACTTGGTAGACACCCTCAATGGCGTCCTCGTAAAATATAGTATGAGTAACCATCCCTTGCTTGTCACAATTAAATTGGCACTGTTGGACTCGCGGCCAGTCCTTCTGCGTGTTAGCCGGATTGAAAGGCTTGGACTGGCCCCTGTCGCGTCGTCTCTGAATAACTCTAGCCAAACATACGTCCAATGGCGTGTCGAGGAACGCCCTCTGATGATTTTCACTACCTAACTCCTTCTGTTTAGCCCCGATGGTTCCCACCATGTGACTGTGCATTAACCCTTCAAAGATGCAGATACCGCTGGCCTCTTCGTCGTGCAGATACTGTAGTACGTCTGCCACGATGCCCACACCGTTGATGGTGTCACACCCTCCGCACACCGTTTCGTAGCTCCCTAGAAAGTAGAGCCTGTACCCATCGGGGTGGTCCCCCGCGTAGATTAGAGGCTTGCCCACTCCGTTTTTATTGGCGTCCCAGCCTGCTACCTTGCTGTCACGCTTTTGATACGTAATCCATTCTATGGGCTCCGCACCGCAGTCTTCCATTACAGCACGGACAATGGTGGTCTTACCACTACCGCTCGTGCCGCAGATTTGTAATGATTTAAACATAGTAACCTCTTAGAGTTTTGACTTGATCTAAAAAAGGCGGCCCGAAGGCCACCCTCAATGTTGACACGCAGTCTACGCTGCCTTAGTGTCGCCCGCTTCCTGCTTCTCAGCCTTCGGCTTTGGTGCAGGCTTAGGTGGAGCCACGTAGTCCTTGGGGTAGACCGTACCGTCTGGTGCGGTAATGGTGATCAACCCTTTACGTGACAGACGGCGCAGTATTGCACGCTCGCCACTAGCCAGGAAGGTTTCGACTGTAGGGCCAGTCTTGGCGGACTCATAACCTTCGGCCTCTTTGGCCTTGAGCTTGGGCTCACCCTCTTCTTCCGTGCGTGGTACGATGGCGACTACGTTCTCGCCCTGAATACCGTAGTCGTGCTTACGGGGGCGTGGTGCTCCCTTCTCGCCTTCAACTTTCGGTGCTTTGTTGTCCTTAGCGGGAGCATCTGCTGATGCCGCTGCTTTGGAACGCTTCGTGTTGCCCGCAGTGTCTACGTTTACTGCTTCTGCTTTTGCCATGATTTTTACTCTCCTGAGTAGTTTTTCAGTGCTTGCAAGAATGAGGCTTGATTACCTTCCTTGCGATTTAGTGCCTTCGCAACCTGTTGATCTATAGTTTGCTTGGCGACGATGTCGTGTACAAAGACGTGGGTATTGGGATTACCCTGCCGATACACACGACGTATTGCTTGCTCCCTTAGCTCGTAGTCCCACGGTAGACCAAAGAACGCGATATGGTTACTGAACCCCTGAAGGTTTAGACCATGCCCAACCGAGGCAGGGTGCGCTAACAATATGGGTATTGTACCATCATTAAACCCTCGGCACAAGTGCTCCGCCAAAGTATTTGATACCCCTGAACCAATATACGGGACGTCCCCGAAGGCCTCCCGTATCCGGGTAATATCGTGTTTAAACTGATACATAACTAGCAGTGGGGCCTTGCCCAACTGCTCATGTAGCTCGGTAAGCGCGTCGACCTTAGCAGTATGCACCTCAACGACATCCCTGTCCTCAGTGTACACGCCTCCGTTCACCAGTTGCCGTAGCTTCGTAGATACCGCAGCCGCAGTCGGGGCCGTTATCTCCTCCTCCTGTATTACCGCTATGAACTCTCTTTCAAGCTCTTTGTACTGCTTGCGTACATCTTCTGGTAGGTCTACAACTACCTCGTTGTACACCAGTTCAGGGAGTTGCAGATAGTCCTCTGCCTTAAGGCGTAGCGTGAAGCCCGCGATTTTTTGAGCAATTTCATTTGCGGCTCCGTCCCTGAGCTCGTAGGTGTAACCACCGAAGCCTGTTTGGTAGAAGTATTTACGACGATAGTGGGTGATATAGGCTCCCAACGCCGCACCACCGTCAAGTATGAATATTTGTCCAAATAGGTCTTCCAGTCCCTGTGCTGTTGGGGTCCCAGTAAGGATGTAGCGTCTAGAAAACTGGCTGAGTAGGGATTTGAGAAGTTTAAATCTTTTGCTAGATGGGCGCTTAAATTTCGTGCTCTCATCAACCACAAGCATCTCTGGCGAAATGCGTTTGAGTCGTCCCCGTTCAGCAAGCCACGGTAAGCCTTCAGGGTTGATGACGTAAATATCTGCTGAATCATTAAGCTTTGCCTCCTTGTCTTTGCCGTGCAGTATCACCACCTTAAGGTGACCAAACTGTTCCCACTTCTTAGCCTCTGCGGGCCAGACGTTGTAGCACACTCGCATGGGGGCAATGACCAGCATACGGTTGACGTACCCCTGCTTTTTCAAGATGTCAAAGGCCCCGAGCGTGATGCTTGTCTTGCCCAGTCCTGGGTCAAGGAAGAGGCCGCACGCCCCCATAGTCACCATCATTTCCATGGCTTGCATCTGGTACTTGTGCGGCTCCCACTTAGGCTTCTCTACTATGAAGCTCATTACTCCTCCGGAAACATTTCATCCAATATTCGTTGGTACTGCTTGATCTTACGCTCTAGCAGTGCTATCTCGTCCTGGGTTTTAATAATGCCGGAGAAGCTAACGTCCTCCTTACAACACTCTTCATGCAGTGCGGCCTCCTTCACCGCCAGTGCTTCCTCCATTTTACACATTTCGAGCTCAGCTTGCTTCTTCGCCCGTTTGGCCTTGACAGGCACAAGCATCTTGCCTATCTTCGCCTTGCTCATTTTTAGTGACTCTTTATAGCATTGTAATTTCATACGTCCTCCAGTAATAGTAGTAGGTTGTCAGATACATCTTTCTTCTTAGCGGGCCGCTGGTTCAGTTGTCCCAGCAGCACGTTGCCTCCAAAGGGTTGTTGTGCTGTCATCCCCCTGTAGCGGTCTTGCATTATGCGTTGTTCGTGCTCCATGCGTTGCTGATGTGCTGTATCATATGCGTTCATTTAAGTACTCCTCTAAACAGTTTATTGCGCTATCTGCGCTGTCAAAGACGTGACAAGGGAAGCCAAATGCTCGCAGTTTCTTATGGAGCCAAACTTGCAGCTTCCTGGGTCGCTTACCCTTACTTTTAAGCTCAAAGAACACGCACCGCCCTCCTCTAAACAAAGCGATACGGTCTGGGACACCCCGCAGTCCGGGCACTGTGAACTTCCAGTACATGAGGTCATCTTTATGTTTTCCCGCCCATCGTTTGATTGCACGCTCTACCCCTACTTCTAGTAGTTTAGTGGGCACAAGGACCACCATTTTCCCTGCGGAAGTGACAGTACT
>QNDS01000270.1 GCA_003644925.1 Candidatus Fermentibacterota bacterium | reverse complement strand
TGGGCACGCCTGATCGAACTGCTGTACTGCACCGAGGCCATCAGGGAACTGCTGCTGGACCCCGACATCAGCGGCACCGATTTGCTCAACAAGGGTGAACTGCAAAGCTGCGGCATCGGTGTGCTCGAAGCGCCACGCGGCACGCTGTTCCACCACTACGAGATCGACGCCGACGGCATCGTCAACAAGGCCAACCTGATCGTTTCCACCACCAACAACAACCAGGCAATGAACGAGTCCATTCGCCAGGTCGCGGGCATGTATCTCGATGGCAAGCAATTAACCGAGCCAATGCTGAACCAGATCGAGGTCGCAATTCGTGCCTACGATCCCTGCCTGTCATGCGCCACCCACGCGATGGGAAAGATGCCGCTGGAAATCATCCTGGTCAACGAGCAAGAGGAAGTCATCGACCGGCTGGAGAAACGGGTGACGGGAGAGATACGACGCACCTTTTCCTAAACGGTCATTGCGAGCGCAGCGAAGCAATCTCCCTGATCGTGTCAGGGTTGCCCTCGTTCCCACGGTCCTCCGTGGGAATGCATACTGGACTATCAAGTTGATCCCGGTATGGGTTCCCACGCAGGAGCGTGGGAACCAGAGAACCTGTGGGAGAAATAACCTGTGGGAGAAATAACCTGTGGGAGAAATAACCTGTGGGAGCGCCGTCCCCGGCGCGAATCGCGGCGAGGACGCCGCTCCCACATTAAGACTCCCACATTGCCCTCGTTCCCACGGTCCTCCGTGGGAATGCATACTGGACTATCAAGTTGATCCCGGCATGGGTTCCCACGCAGGAGCGTGGGAACCAGAGATCAATCAATAGACTTTTTGCAATAATCAAGTGAATTCATCATATGCTGCATCCCCCGATCAATCCGGATCTGATTTTCACCTGGGGCAACCCTTCGCGCGGCGATGATGCACTCGGACCGGCGCTGTATGACCTGCTGCAGCAGGAAGAGCTCAACGGCGTCGATCTGCTCACCGACTTCCAGCTACAGATTGAACACAGCATCGACCTCGAAGGCCGCGAGCGCGTGCTGTTTGTGGATGCCAGCACCTCGGCAAACGCACCGTTCGAGCTTTCCCGTTTACAGCCGGAACAGGACGCCAGTTACACCACGCATGCAATGAGCCCGCAAGCACTGTTGTCAGTGTACCAGCAGGTCAATGGCTCCGCCCCGCCGCCGGCCTGGCTGTTGTCCATCCGCGGCTACGAATTCGGCCTTGGCCTGCCGCTGTCAACGGCAGCGCGCAAACACCTGCTGGCAGCGTTCCATCATGTAAAGGAACTAATCAATCGCTAATATATGTGTTATAAACTCACCTTCCATTTGTCAGAAACATGATTGCTATTCGTCCCGACAACGGGGTTCATCAGGAAGCCAAACATGATTGAAGTCCGGATACATGGCCGCGGGGGCCAGGGCAATGTGGTCGCCGCCTACCTGCTGGCAACCACCGCAATTAATGAAGGCTGGCATGCGCAGGCGTTTCCTGCCTTTGGCGCGGAGCGCCGTGGTGCACCGGTGGTGGCCTTCGTGCGCATCAACGACGCACCCATCCGGCGCCGCTGCCAGGTTGTCTCTCCCGACTTTCTCATCATCCAGGACGAAGCCCTGATGAACATACCCGGCATTACGGATGGTCTCAAGGCCGACGGCGGCATCCTGCTGAACTCAGCAAAGCACAGCGACCGTTACGCCGGCGCTATCAACGGCCGCCTGGTCGCGCTGCCGGCAACACAACTGGCGCAGCAATATCTGGGTCGCCCGGTGCCCAACACGGCGTTGCTGTCGGCTTTCCTTAAACTGACAGACCTGCTGCCGCAACCGGCGTTAATCAAATCACTGGAAGAGCGTTTCAAGGGGCCGGTACTGGAAAAAAACATCGCCCTGATCGAGGCGGCAGCAGCAACCATCCCGGACAACTCATGGAAAATGACCGTTAATGCGTAAAGCACTGGAAGGCTCACAGGCCATTGCCCTAACGGTTGCCCTGTGCCGCCCCCAGGTGGTGGCGGCCTACCCCATCACGCCACAAACCCACATCGTCGAAAACATCGCGAAGCTGGTCGCCAACGGCAAAATGGACTGTGAACTGGTAAGCGTGGAGAGTGAATTTTCAGCGGCATCGCTGGTACTGGGCGCCGCCTGCGCCGGCTCGCGAACCTATACCGCAAGCGCCTCGCAGGGCATCCTGTTAATGAGCGAGGTGCTCTACAATATCGCCGGCCTGCGTATCCCGATAGTGATGACCTGCGCCAACCGTGCTATATCCGCCCCGCTGTCGATCTGGAACGACCAGCAGGATTCAATGGCGGTGAGAGATGCCGGCTGGATACAGCTATACTGCGCGAACAATCAGGAAGCGGTCGACACGACCATCCAGGCCTATCGAATTGCCGAGGCCACCGAATTGCCCGTCATGGTCTGCATGGACGGCTTTACCCTGACCCACACCCTGGAGCCCATCGACATCCCGGAACAGGCCGTGGTCGATGCGTATCTGCCGCCCTTCAACTTCAGTCGCACGCTGGACCCGGCCAACCCGATCAGTATTGGCACCCTGGTGTCACCGGACCACTATCCGGAAGCACGACATTCGCATCACCACGCCCTGCTGGCTGCAGCAGATGAAATCATTGCCGCCGATGCCGACTGGCAACAGCTCAGCGGTCGTGCGGCCGGCGGCCTGCTCAGCGTGAGTGGCCCGGATGACGCACAGATCGGCATCCTTACACTCGGTTCGATTGCCGGCACCCTGAGTGCGGCAAGTGATACCTATACCGACCTGCCCGCGACCCTGTTGATCAATCTGCGCGCCTACCGGCCCTTCCCTGTGGATGCACTCCGTCATGCCTGTTCGGGTTTGACCGACCTGATTGTGCTGGAACGCGCCCTGTCGCCGGGTTTCGGCGGCATCGTCTCCGCCGAGGTGCACGCGGCACTGGCAGGCATGCCGGCAGTGCCACACATTCACAGCTTTGCGGTGGGTCTGGGCGGGCGTGATATCCCGCTGGAAATCTACCGCACGCTGCACGAACGTATCAAGGTAGTCGAGCCGCAGCCATTTTCCATCATCGACGTGGAACGGGAAAAACTGCCCGTTGAGGATCATGGTATTGAAGCGATGGAAACCACCACATGAGTACAAACAAGCAAACCATCACAGCCGCGGCGCTGGTGAAACTGCGCAAAAATCAGCCGCGCTTTGAAGGCATCGAGTCCGGCCACCGTGCCTGCCTCGGCTGTGGCGAGGCACTGGCGGCGAGGCTGGTCACGGAAGCGGCCGGTCCGGATGTCATGATTGCCAATGCCACCGGCTGCCTGGAAGTATTTACCACGCCCTGGCCTGAATCTGCCTGGCGACTGCCCTGGATGCACTCCCTGTTCGAGAACACCGGCGCGATTGCATCCGGCATGGAAGCCGCCTTGAAGGCGCAGGGCAAACCCACCAAGGTGCTGGCCTTTGGCGGTGACGGCGGCACTTTCGACATCGGTTTTCAGGCCCTGTCCGGCATGCTGGAGCGCGGCCATAATGTGCTCTATGTCTGCTTCGATAACGAGGCCTATATGAACACCGGCATTCAACGCTCCAGTTCGACGCCGCACGCGGCCATGACCACCACCTCGCCACCGGGCAGCGATCGCATGGGTAAACGGCATCTTAAAAAAGACATCCTGTCGATTGTTGCCGCCCACCATATCCCCTATGCAGCGACGACCTCAGTCGCCTACCCCTCTGATCTGCGCAAAAAGATCCGTCGCGCCATGGAGATTGAAGGACCCACGTTTATTCAGATCCACAGCCCCTGCCCGCTGGGCTGGGGCCACGACGGCGAATACAGCATCAAGGTTGCCCGGCTGGCGGTACAGACCGGACTGTTCCCGATTATCGAACTTGAGCGCCAGGAAATGATAGGCAGCATGCCCATTCGCCATCCCCGGCCGGTGACGGATTATCTTGCGTTGCAAGGGCGTTTCCGCCACCTGTTCAACAAGGACGATGCCCGTGCCGTTGAAGAACTCGCGCACATACAGGCACTGGCAGACCACAATATCAAGCACTACAACCTGTGTGGCGAGGGCATGGACAGTCTGGATTCAGACGGCGCCGATACCGTTCGCCGCGGCGGCATGCGCTGGGCCTAGCCGGTATCCGTCCATAAAGAATTACTCTCGCCAAGACGCAAAGATCGCAAAGTTATAAGTTATTGTTAAAAAGCAATGTATCTATTCAGCACATTCTGCCACGATCAACCACATCA
>QNDS01000269.1 GCA_003644925.1 Candidatus Fermentibacterota bacterium | reverse complement strand
TGGTGGAGACGCCCGGGGTTCTCGACAACGACAGCTATAAAGGGGAGCCGGCAGAGGACGGTGGGGCCACCGCAGAACTGCTTGCTGGTCCTCTCTTCGGAACTCTGGTGTGCGAATTCGATGCGGGACTCGAACTTTGTGCTGACGGCTCTTTTAGCTACACTCCGGGTGTGGATTTCCCCGGTTCCGATAGGTTTACCTATCGCGTGACCGTTGGCGACGAGCAGGCCGGGGCAACGGTAACTCTTACGGCATGTGGCGGCGGTCCAACGGTCTTTGTGTGCTGGAAGGAGGCTGAGTTTCTGGCGAAGTTGAGTGAGCTCGGTTATGGTACATTTCAGGAAGGATTTGAAGACGACCAAGCCTGGGCGTCAGCTCGTTCACCTCTCACCGCCCCATCGGTGGTCAGTCAGGGGATTAAGTGGGAGTCCAACCACCCGGCGCCTCCTGCCGAAAACGAGATTACCACCGGCCCTGGGCCGGCGCGATCCGGTGAGTGGGCAGTCTTTGACCTCTCGCACGGGTATGCCACCGGTACAGAGAAGCAATGCGACGTTGACATTCCACCGGAACACTGTCTCTTTAAAGATGGCTTTACGGGAATTCGGCGGCCGGGTAGTAGCGCACTCTACGCCGCAGGCGCTTATTTTACCGGTGCGGCTCAGCCCAGGCTGGTGATGATTCTTGACGGGGGTGAGCCTATCACCCTGGGCAGCGCTCCAAACGGTTTCCAATTCTACGGGGTGATCAACACCTTCGGCTTCGAATCCTTTCGCATCGAGGAGACGGACGGCAAGATTGGACAAGCGCGTTTCGTCTTTGCAGACGATTTCACCTTCGGTACATCGCTCTCGATCATTTTCGCCGACGGCTTCGAGTCATGGTGACCCACGAGTTTGCTGAATTCCCCTCGACGGATGCGGATGGATTGACCCGTCGTCGAGAAACAGTTCGTGGATCAGGGCGTTTCGAAACCGTCTGAAAAGACGCGATCATCATCAACTTCTAACGCAAAATCCTGTTCTGCAGTCGCGTCGCAATTATCCGTAATTGTGACTGAGACGGTATAGGAGTCGCTTGGTGACGCTGTTCCTATGCTAATTTTACCGGTGCCGAGATCTGCGTTTAAAGTGCCGGCAAATGTGACGGGCAGGATGGTTGCTTCGATGCTGTCGACACTTCCGTTGTCCGCAGGTGCTGCGTCAGGGCTGATCATCGCCCCTTGACCAACTGCCACCGTGGTATTTGCATAGCTTCCCAGTGTGGGTGGTGTGTTGAGGGTGACGTTAAGTTGCAGGTCGCCGGTGCCGTTAAGGCTGCCATCTGACACCTGGAAACGCACCGTGCCCTCCGTCGCAGAACACGAAGCCGCGAGCGTTGCTGTCACTGTGCCGGCTGTGTTGTTGATGCTGCCAACCGAAATGCCGGAGGCTGTGCCGCCTGCGATTTGTGTGACGGCCAAACTACCTGCTGCAGTCTGTGCATCGCTGACTGTACCCACAGTGACTGCAGCGCCCGATATGCTGCCTTGCTCACGCACAATTGCCCCTGCCGGTGTGAACGTTGGCGCTGTGTTGTCAACCTGTAGGTCGAACGTCGCATCGGTGATGGCGCCACAGTTATCTGTTGCGCGTATCGTGATCGTGTGTTCGCCAATCGGCTGAGCGCTTGAGATCGAAATGACACCGGCGCCGTTGACTGAAATTGTGCCGGTATAGGTATCGGTGTCTTGTACTGCAACCGATATTAACGATCCGTTATCAACTGGACCGGCTGCCGGATTGATCGAAGTTGCGCCGCCACCGTCAAGCGATTGGTTGTCGTAGCTTATAGTTGGCGCACTATTGGCGTCGATGTTTAATTGAAGGTCGCCGGAACCGTTGAGGCTGCCATCGGACACCCGGAAACGAACTGTACCGGCTGTGGCGGAACACGAAGCCGCCAGCGTCGCTGTCACTGTGCCGTCCGTGTTGTTGATGCTGCCAACCGAAATACCGGTGGCCGTGCCGCCTGCAACTTGTGTCACAAGCAAACTACCCGCTGCCGTTTCCGCATCGCTCACCGTACCCACTGTGACCGCTGCGCCCGAAGCACTGCCTTGCTCACGCGCTATGGCCCCTGCCGGTGTGAACGTAGGTGCTGCGTTACCACCGCCGATCACGAAATCAGCAGCCGACTGGCCCATAGGCGAGAGAAAATCATGTTCGCGCACCCGCAAGCGACCTTGATTCGTTGGACTGTCGGGCACCGTCCAGGGATGAGATCCCGAGTTGGCCACATCGGGGGCTACAACGATAGGGAAGGTGCTGCCGCCATCCAGGGACAATTCGATGGTCACGTTGCGGGCAAAGCCCCCGGTGTTGGTCCAGGTGATGTTTTGTGAAGAATCGACCTGGAGCGATCCCCCACTGGGTAATACACTGGTAATGGTGTCTGGCTCCAAATCGCTGCTTGTATCGCGATACCAGCCAATGTCGCGCATCTGTTGCCGTGTCAGATCCAAGTCCAAAGGTAAACCGGTAGTGATACGTGGTTCCATCAACAAGTTTGGAGACACTGCATTGCTGTAATGCGAAACCGATGAGCCGCCTTCAAACGGGTTGGGTGTATACATCTGAACGCGCCCGGTAGTGGCATCGCGGCCAGCACTCAAGAACCCGGATGCATTGCGAACGTTTGCACCGTCCCAGAACAAGTTATTCGTGTTTTTTGCCGATACCACACGTTGTTCATTGCTCATTTCAAACCAACTTAGCCCGGCCGTGCTGTCGAATAGATAGCGCGCCCATATGTCGGGAATGCCAAATTCGAATATTCCTGTCTCACCATTAGTAAAACTCGATGAACCCAGCCCATGGCCTATCTCATGCAACAAAACGACGAATAGATTGATGGTGCCCGCTGGTGTTGCATTATCGAGACCATAGTAAAAGTGCGTGCCGTTACCGAGGCATCCGCTATCTACACTACTGTTGAAGGTCGCGCTCATGTCGGGATTTGCGCTAAGGTCAGAACCTGCTTGCTTATTGGCTAGCGCCGCGTGGTAGACCGTGTCGGCAAATCCGGCATGAGTAAAATTCCAGTGTCCGGTTACAGCGCCTGCAGCCCCTAAAACACCACCGTTAGGAGTGCAGGGAAATAGTGGGTCGAATTGAGAGCTGATCTCAATGACCACGCTGCTATCCAGAAAAGCACCCCAGATTTGTGCAGCAGCATTGAACAAGGCCAAACGCTGTGCACCCAAATTCGCATTGGTATCATTGCCATGTGCTGGCAAAAATTGCAGATCTGTTGAATTGAATCCCTCGTTTTGACTGTCATTATTGATGATGGTTACGGTCGAACTCAATGGCGCCTCCGCCAAACCCTGCTCGATCAAATCTCCATAGAACTGATTCTCCTTGACGCTCATGCCATGGCGAAGCGCTTCCGTAACGAGCGCCGCGTGCGCATCACTCGCAGCATTCGACAGGGGTTTTCCAGAAAGCAAATCGCGACCAAAAAAGGTGTTGGCTTCTGCAACGCTGTTTACACACGCGACCATAGCCTGGCCGTCGCCGATAAACTGGCCGAGCGGCGCCTGTTGAAAGCGGCCCTTGAGATCGACAATCTTACTGCCGTCGGGCAGTTCTTCGGGGATAAGGTCATCGCTGCGGCGGTCGGTGAGCTTTTCGATTAAAGCGCCCAGTGCGGTGTCAGTTGTAGGTCGTGTCTGGGCAAAGGCGTCAGACATCAGCACGCCAACAGTCAGACCCAGCATGCAAACTAGCAAACTACGATGGTTCATTGGTTTTGCCCAAATTATTATGTGTTGTATGAAGACCTTGTATCAGATTCAGCATCTGATTTGGACATAATAGAGAACGATGGTGCTGTTTACCACAAAAACGATTCTGTCAGTAGCCGACCCGTTGCTGCACGAATCTATCGCGGTATTGGCATTCGCTGCCTCAAACGCGGTGCACAATTCACATGCTTCTGTTATTGGGAGCGAACTATTCCATCCCACTCCGGAAAATAATCTCCCCATCATTGAAGTCCGGATCTACCAGAGAACCGCTTACCACACCCAGGGGTTGGTACTCCGATTCAGTGTAGCCGGGGAAGATAATGTGCAGCTTGTTGTTGTGCAGGCGTTTCAGCAGGACTTCGCTCAAAATGGTCCGGTAGTCGGTCAGCGCCCACACATCTGCATCCTGGAACAACTGCTCTTCCGCCAGGCCGGGCCAGGGGCCGTAGAACTGGCCGCCGTTGACGCCTCCGCCGATCACCAGCATGTTGTTGCCCCAGCCGTGGTCGGTGCCGGCATCGGCGTTGTCGAAGGCGCGGCGGCCGAATTCGCTGTA
>QNDS01000268.1 GCA_003644925.1 Candidatus Fermentibacterota bacterium | reverse complement strand
GATCCATTTATATTCAAACTGTTCATTGAATGATGATAATCAAATAAACCGGCACCGCAAGTTTCGAAGCTGAAGTCTAGTTGGGGTCGTATCTTGAATTTTGGCATTCGTTAATGTCTTAACAAATCAAATGCCAAAATTCAAGATACGACCCCAATAGTGCCGGTTGACGGATTACGAATGGTGATGTATTGAGTTCAACGTCTGTTAAGATGGAGAGATAATATAGTCTGAATTCTTTTTTTATAGATAGAAAATTAATATACTCTAAATTCTGTGATCTATATTACTAGAGTTACTTTTACTATGAGCGGTATTGCCGGTAATCGGAGATAATTATGACTAAGGATGAACTCGCGGGAGTAGTAGCCCAGAAGACAGGTGTGAGCAGGAGAGTGGCAAGATCGGTACTCGCAGCCCTGCTTGATACTATTACCGAGCAGCTCTGTTCCGGAGAGATAATCTATCTGCGTGGTTTCGGCTGTTTTGAAACCAAGGAGGGAAGAAGCAGAAGAGCCCGTGATCCCCAGGGAGATGGGATAATTGAGATCCCTCCGAGGATCAGGCCTCTCTTCAGGCCGTATAACGATCTTAAGGATGCTGTACAGGAGAAACTCGGAAAAAGGGTTACTGTGGATTTCCTCTGCCTCAGTGCCAAAAACGCTCTGACGGTATCCGTTGTGGGCAAATTCAATAACTGGAATCAGGCAAGCAATCCGATGCAGCGCCTTCCGGACGGGAGTTGGGTAGGCGAGATACAGGCAGTATCGGGTCAGACATTGAAATATCAGTACTGGATAGACGGTACGCTTGAAAGTGATCCGGCGTTTCCATCTGACAGTAAAGGGAATACAGTGAGGCAGATATAATGGCTTCGGGAAGTAAACACCGCACATCCAGAAGAGCAAAGAAGAAGAAACCCCGCAGGATGCGTAATGTAATCCTGGTTACAGTGCTTTTCTTCGGTGCAGCGCTGATCGCAGTTCTTGCCATACCGGCACCTGGTATTGCCGGCGGAATACGCCGGTTCCTTTACACGAAACTGGGATTTCTTTCAATTCTCATGCCGCTCTTTCTTTTTCAGACGGGAGCATGGCTTCTTGATTTCAAGTTCAAAAAAACCGGCTTTCGGATACTGTCCGGTATTGCAGTCACCGGCTACTTCTTTGCCGCATTGCTTGATTTTGTGTTAAGCCGGAGGATTGACGGATTCCACAACATTCCCGGCGGCAGTATCGCAGGGACTCTGGGAGATATTCTCCTTCCCCTTACCGGGGTCGCCATAACATTTCTTATTCTTTTCACAGCGTTTGTTGCTTCTCTTGTAGCATTTACCGGCTGGGATATCGGCAGTGATTTCCAGGCAATCGCTGACAGGCTTTCAAAACTGATAAGCCGAAGCGGCGGTCCGAAGAGAAAAGAGAAGCCCCGCGCGGCTGATGTACCTGAAACACAAGAATCCAATGCCTGGTCGCGGAATAAGGAGGATGAAACTGTTCTGCAGATACCCTTCGGGTCGGAGAATAGTGTTAAGCCCGATATAGACGCCGAAGCTGCTGAACAAACATCGCACAGGAAATCGAAGAAAGTAAGAAGGAGGGTCAGCCCCGAAATACTGCCGGGCGGACAGAGACCTTATGGAATGGCAGATACCGAGGATGCGGATGGGTACATTCGTCCGCCCCTTTCCTGCCTGGATATCCCGGATGAGAACGTTCGGATAAGGATGACTGACAAGACGCTGGATGACCTGTCCAACCTCCTCATGGAGAAGCTGCAGGATTTCGGTATTGATTGTAACGTCTCAGGCAGTTACCCAGGGCCGGTCATAACCAGGTTCGAAGTCGAACCGGGCCCGGGTATCAAAGTGAATAAATTCGTTTCCCTTTCGGATGATCTTGCACTTGCCCTGAAGGCGAAAAGGATCCGCATCCTTGCCCCTATTCCAGGAAAGGGCGCGGTCGGAATTGAAGTCCCTAACCCTACTCCCGAAACAGTGTATCTAAGTGAGGTGATGAATGCGATAAAAAACGAGAAACTTCCGATTGCACTTGGCAAAATGATAGAGGGAAAACCTTTCATTGCAGATATCACAACCATGCCCCATCTGCTTATCGCAGGAGCTACCGGATCCGGGAAGAGCGTCTGCATGCATTCAATAATAGCGTCCCTTCTTCTAAAAAGAACTCCATCCCAGGTAAGACTGGCAATGATTGACCCCAAAATGCTGGAATTATCAATTTACGAGGGGATACCGCATCTGTGGGCTCCTGTTGTTATTGAAACTGATAAGGCCACCGGACTTCTTGAGGCTCTTGTATCTGAAATGGAGAATCGTTACAAGAGGCTTTCCAGAATCGGAGTACGTTCCATCGATGAGTTCAATTCCAGGCTGACTGCGGAGTCGGAAGACGAGAGGCTCCCCTATATCGTAGTATTCATTGATGAACTTGCCGATCTCATGCTTACCGTTTCAAGGGAGATCGAACCGGCAATTTCAAGGCTGGCTCACATGGCAAGGGCAGTTGGCATTCACATGGTTCTGGCTACGCAGCGCCCGTCCGTGGATGTAATTACCGGTGTGATCAAGGCGAATTTCCCTTCGAGGATAGCGTTCAACGTACAATCAAAGACCGATTCACGTACTATTCTTGATATGAACGGTGCTGAAAAACTTCTTGGCAAAGGGGATATGCTCTACCTTCCGACCACCTCACCCGAACCGGTCAGAGTTCATGGTTCTTTCATATCAACGGAAGAAACAAGAACTATAGTCGAGCACCTGCGTGATCAGCCGGAGGTACCGTTCGAATTTGAATTTCCTGATGATGACAGCTGGAACATCGGTGATCCATTTGTGGTAAAGATAGATGATCCGCTGTTCAGTAAGGCTAAACAGGTTGTGATTCATACACAGCAGGGATCGGTGTCGATAATCCAGAGAAGATTGAGAGTGGGGTATTCAAGAGCCGCCAGCCTTATAGATATGCTTGAACAGGCGGGTATAGTCGGACCATTTCAGGGCAGTAAAGCCAGGGCGGTTCTGGTAACTATGGAGGAACTTCAGAAAGAGAATGAGAAAGAGGATAGCGATGAGGAGTAAACTACTGTATTGCGCGCTGCCGATTGTGATATTTGCCCTCGCCTGCGGCGGCGCTAACAAGGGTTTTGACCATGCGGGTTATTCGGTCGGTGAGGATGATTTATCCGTTTTCACTAGAGCCTGCCAGCAGTATTTCAGGGGAAGCCTGTCGAATTCAAAGGAATCTTTTAATTCTCTGATATACCGTTTTCCCGATTCTTACCTTAACGGAGATGCTCAACTTGCAGTAAGGAGAATAGAGTATGAACTGACCGGTGTAAGCGAAATCCCCATTGAGAATGACAGCGGCATACCTGTGATCTTCCCCTCGGTTGCAATCGTGGGCATACCCTCCGTAGTTTCCACTGTTTCACAGCTTGAAATAATTATTGCGAGTACCGGCACTCCTCCCCTGAGGATCGAAGATGCGGGAGCACCGGATGTAACCCTGGTTCTTTACCCGGATGGTTTTCAGGAGCAGGCGTTCACTGTTTCAGATTCTCTATCCTCCTGGCTTTCATCTCATTCCTCAGTGCCTGTCCAGCCAGGCGGAGATATAATATCAACTGTTGCACCGGGTCATTCCGGAATTGTTATAGTGATCGGAACCGATGCTATGGTCGACGGTTCTTTTCTCCAGAGCCATTACGTTGACCCCTGACCTTCACTAAAAAGGAAGAAATATGCTGTACCTGTATCTGCTGCTTTCCATAACTGCTTCGTTTTCTGTAAATCCTCTTCTGGAGAAGATGAGAAACACGGTATTCATGACTGGATCGTTCAATCAGACAGATTTCTGGGCACTCACGCTGGAAGAGGAAACATCATCGGGGACGATGTATTTGGGTCATCCTGACCTGTTTCTGCTTTCCTATTCCGAACCTCCGGGAGCAGCAATGGGTTACGATGGATCAGTCCTGTATACGATCGAAGCCGATCTGCAGCAGGTTATCCTTTATCCATCCCGAGAGCCGGGCAGCTTCCTGCATATGCTGGAAAAGTGTGCCGATACAACAGTTACTGAAACAATGCAGTTAAACGGTGACAGTCTGACAGTTATACTTGAAGGTGATTTCGGAGAGGGAATAAGCAGTATGAAAGTGGGTTTTACTCTTTCGGACAGTCTGCCGTTCCTTTTTTCAACAACCGATTACAACGGTAACAGAACCGAGTATACGATCCGGGACCTTACAACCGATGATTCATCCCCTGAAGGTATTTTCCAGCTCATCGTACCCGCTGGGTATACCATCGTGAACCCTGCGGAGATGTAGTTTGCCCGAGGCTTATCTT
>QNDS01000267.1 GCA_003644925.1 Candidatus Fermentibacterota bacterium | reverse complement strand
TAGCAATCAAGTAATATCGGCCGCTGGAGGAACTTTCTGTGAAGTAAACCTACCAGCGATAATGAGCGAAGGCTTTGTTAGCTTCCGCCATTCTATGTGTATCTTCCTTCTTCTTAAGGCTGCCGGAGTTCTCGCCTCTTGCCGCGTCCATGATCTCCCCTGCCAGTCTGTCAGCCATGCCTCTGCCATTGCGGGCTTTTGCGTACTGGATGATCCAGCGCATGGCAAGAGAATCTCTTTCCTGCGGCTTCACTTCCAATGGGACCTGGTATGTGGATCCTCCGACACGCCTGGATTTAACCTTCAGCTGTGGACGAACATTCCCCATTGCCCTGTTGAAAATAGTTACAGGATCCTGCCCGGTCTTTTCCGTAATAATATCCATCGCGCCGTAAAATATCTTTTCGGCAATGGATTTTTTACCTTTATGCATGAGTTTATTAATAAACTTCGCCATAAGCTGATTGCCGTACTTTCTGTCAGGTACGACTTCACGCTTTTTCGGCCTTGAACGTCTTGCCATTCGTCCTCCCCGTCTACACCAGAAGTGCAGAACGTATTGTTCTATGCTTTTCTTGTACCGTACTTAGAGCGGCTCTGTTTTCTTCCTTCAACACCGGAAGTATCTTCAACTCCGCGGATAATATGATATCTCACACCGGGCAGATCCTTCACTCGACCGCCCCTGATGAACACAACCGAGTGTTCGTTGAGATTATGATCTATCCCCGGAATGTAAGCAGTAACTTCAAAACCGTTTCTTAAACGTACTCTAGCTACTTTTCGGAGTGCTGAGTTAGGTTTCTTCGGTGTTGAAGTATACACCCTTGTACAGATGCCCCTTTTCTGCGGACATCCTGTCAGGGCAGGTGCTTTGGTTTTAGATTTCTTCTTCTTGCGCCCGTTACGCACAAGTTGATTAATAGTCGGCAAATCATCTCCTCTCAAAAGTTATTTGTACACACTTAAAGTTGCAAGGGGTCTAAGTCTATACATCAAAATCGGTTTCGTCAATATCACGCTCTTCCATATTGTCCGGGAATGCCGGTTCAGGCAGATCTTCTCCGCCTGGTAATGTGAGCCTTGTATTCTGATATCTCTTCACACCTGTTCCCGCCGGGATCAGATGCCCTACGATCACATTCTCCTTGAGGCCGTGAAGGTAATCCACCTTACCTGCAGTTGCAGCGTCGGCGAGTACACTGTTCGTTTCCTGGAAGGATGCTGCCGAGAGGAAACTCTCGGTGGCAAGGGAAGCCTTGGTTATTCCGAGAAGAAGAACTGCTGAAGTCGCAGGCTTCTTGCCTTCCATCATCATAGCCTTATTCTCTCTCTGAAGAATGAGCCTTTCTATCTGAGCGCCTTCGAGGAAATGCGTATCACCAGGATCATCGATCTTAGCCTTGGCAAGCATCTGACGGACCACGATGCTTATATGCTTATCGTTGATATTAACACCCTGGAGACGGTAAACTTCCTGGATTTCGTTGAGAAGGTATTTCTCCGCAGCTTCCGTACCCATTATCCTTAGAATATCGTGCGGAGATAATGGACCTTCGGTAAGACGGTCTCCCGCTTTAACCCTGTCCCCCTCGCGCACTCTGATATGCTTGGATGCCTGAATTTTAACAGCGGATTCCTGGCCATGATCTCCCCTGATAGTGACCGTTCTTATTCCGGCTTTGATGGGGCTTAACGCCACAACACCGTCTATCTCGGCAATACTCGCCGCATCCTTCGGTATTCTGGCTTCGAACAGCTCATCCACCCTTGGCAGACCACCGGTTATGTCCCTGTGCTGTCCCAGCTTACGTTCGATCCTGGCTATATGGGCTCCCAGCTTGATAAGACTGCCGTCGTTCACTCTGAGATGTGCCCCGCTCGGTATGGGATACTTACCCTTGACAGAATCAGAGATAAATTCCTCAACAGGGTCACTTGCTATCTTCTTCCTTCCCGGCTGAGCGATATGACTTCTGGCACCCCTTGAGGTGAAGTCCGAGATTATCATCATTGCGCTCTGGGTCACGATATCCTGAACACACTTCACCAGGTTTCCGGTCCCCTGGTGTCCCCTGTCAAGAGATTCGATGATGATTATGAAGGAACCCTTGCGGCTCAGATCAGCCAGAGCAGCGGCGAATTGCTCTTCAAGTTTATCATTCTTACGTTTCTTGGATTCCTCGAGTGCTGTGATGGCGAGTTCAAGTGCTGCAACCTCTTTCTTCGCCTTCTTGCCAAAGGTCTTTATCACTTCACGAGCGCCGCACACGATAGCGGCATAGCTTCCGGTTCCGGCTTTCCTGCAGTTAATAGAGATTATAGGGATCTTCTTCTGATCCTTCATCCTGTCGATGAAGTCTTCGGCAAGAGTCTCCGTCCGGTAGGTGCTGACCTGCTGGTACGTGTAGATAATACGCCCATGCCCTTCGGTCATCTCCTTAACCAGTTCACTGAGAGTAAATAGTTCCTCATCCCGGCGTCTGGGTCTTCCGCTGAGAACTATCAGCTGCTCCGGAAGTATGAAGATATGCGGATGGAGGGTTTTACTTCTGTCTTCCACGATGACCATCTGCTTGCGCTGCTCGCTGTCGATCTCCTCCTTCAAAGTAGTGTCTTCCTCTATATCAACGTAGTGTACACTACCTTCCTGCTCCGCGACTATAGGTATTATGAAGGGATCACTCCTGCAGATCAGGCTATCCTTTTTGATCTTCTGACCGTCTTCAACGGCCATCTGGGATCCGACCACAATATCGTACGTAGAGAGCACTTCTCCGGATTTATCCAGAATGTCAAGCTGCGTGTTTCTGGTGCTGACCATTACCGTATTCCCGCTGTCATCCGTGCTTTTCACGATGCAGGGATTATGGTAACTTACGAAACCTGATTGTCTTGCAACTACTTCCGATTCCCTTGTCTGCCTTCCCGCAACTCCTCCGGTGTGGAATGTGCGTAGAGTCAGCTGCGTTCCGGGTTCACCAATACTCTGGGCTGCTATGACACCGACAGCTTCTCCAATAGTGACCATTCTATTTCTGGAAAGATCCCATCCGTAACATCTATCGCAGAGGCCTCTCTTGGCTTCGCAGGCCAGGACACTCCTGATGCGCACGGATTCAACTCCGATTTCGTCGATCTCTGAAGCAAGTTCCGCGGTTATCTCCTGACCGGCTTCACATACGACATCGTCGGTTCCCGGTCTGTAGATCGTTTCCGCTGCAACCCTGCCCAGTATACGGTCACGGAGGGGCTCTATGATCTCCTCGCCCTCTTTGAGGGCAGTGATAACCCTTCCCCTGATCGTCCCGCAGTCTTCCATTGTGATTATGACATCCTGGCAGACATCGACAAGCCTTCGGGTAAGATAACCCGCATCGGCAGTCTTCAGGGCGGTATCGGCAAGACCTTTCCTTGAGCCATGAGTTGAAATAGAGTACTCAATGACCGAAAGGCCTTCCTTCAGCGAGGAAATTATCGGGGTCTCTATTGTTTCCCCTAACTCTCCTGTTAACTTCTTCCTGGGTTTGGCCATCAGTCCGCGCATACCGGCAAGCTGCTTCATCTGATCAACGCTTCCCCTTGCGCCGGAGTTGGCCATCATAAAGACAGGATTAAAGCCATGGTTATCATGACTCAGCCCTTCCATCATGGCGTTCTTGACTTCTTCCGTAGCTTTTGCCCAGTTATCAATAACTCTGTTATATCGCTCGGCTTCCGTAAGCTCTCCCCGTTTTGAACTCTTTTCAATGAGCTCGATCTCGTGAGCGGTCCTTCCGATGATCTCCTTCTTGCTGTCAGGGATGAGCATATCTCTCATTCCCACAGTCAGGCCGGATGTTGTTGAATAGTGAAATCCGAGTTCCTTGAGGTTGTCGAGCATCACTGCGGTCCGAACAGATCCCAGATCGTTGAAGCATCTTCCCACTAACTGATTGAGCCCCTTCTTGCTGAAAACCGTATCGTGAGGGATTCTCGCGTTGGCAAGTATGAAGCCAAGTTCATCCGGGATTATCTCGTTGAAGAGAACCTGGCCGACTGTTGTATAATCCTTCCAGAATGGAGGAGTGATACGTTTCTTCTTGCCGTTCGCCTCGACTATTTTGTTTATTCCCTTGATCTTGATCTTGGCATGAAGAGCAATCCTATCAGCGTCATAGGCGCCCCGAACCTCGTCGGTTGAAGAGAAGATCATACCTTCTCCCTTTGCTCCGGGAAGAGGTTTCGTGAGGTAGTATGCACCGATGACCAGATCATGACTTGGTGTTGTAACCGGTTCACCGCTGGCGGGTCTGAGGATATTCTTGCTGCCCATCATGAGCATACGGGCTTCAACCTGAGCCTCGGCAGAGAGGGGAACGTGTACCGCCATCTGGTCACC
>QNDS01000266.1 GCA_003644925.1 Candidatus Fermentibacterota bacterium | reverse complement strand
TTCTTAACGCCTCTCTTGATCTTCTTGACGAAGGTCTTCTCCTGCTTCTCGGTCTTTCCCTTGAAGTCGATGGTGAAGAGCTTCTCATCAGCGAGCCGCTTGAGCGCGCCTTCAGTATAGAGTGTGAGTCGGCCGGCATGGGTGCCGGGCGCGAGCAGTTCTGCATTCAGTTTGTCGACCGTGACGATCTCGACGCCTGGCAGGTTGTTCGCCGCCTTGATCAACGGCGCCTCATCGTTATTGATGACGACGAGCGGGCCGGTTCGGCGCTTGTACTTGCGACCACGCGCCTTGCCCTTGCCTGCGCGAATCTTCTTCTGATATGAGCGGTCGAGCTCTGCACCGAGGCCGAGAGCCGCGAAGGCCTCGATGACATCAGTGGTCTTCTTGAGCTGTTCGAACGCATCTGCGATGATGAATGGATGGGTATCAGGAGTCTTGTGTCCACGTGCCTTGACGAGCGCGGTATCGAGAGTCGCTGCCATGGCGCTGCGAATCGCCTTTCGGTTCTCCTTCTTGTTAATCTTCTGCTCCCACTTCTTCTCTGCCTTGGGCGCGTGGGCGCGGCGTCCGCCGACAGTGCCGGGTGCGAGTGCACCGACCCAATACATACGGGGTCCACGGCGCGAATGAATCTTTCGCGGGACACGGCTGATGCCGAAGCCGTACGATCCTCGGTACTTACGGCGTCTGCGGGAGAGTTCTGCGCTCGGTCGCATGCCGGCTCCGGGTTTGGCACCGTAGGGCTGGCGCGCTCGCGACTTGAGCGAGAGGACTGCGCGGATGATCAGGTCTGGCCTGTAAGGCTCTGCGAACTGGCTCGGAGCAGTGATGCTGCCCTTCTCCTTGTTCGCCGTATCCCTGATGGTTAACTTCATGATTATCGCCTTTGCTGACTGCGCGTGCTGATCGATTCAATCGTCGGCGGGGTGCGTGACTCGTGGAGTCGCTGCGCCTTGACGAGGGTCAACGCCCGTTTCTTCGAACCATGGGCTGATCCCTTGACGAGCAGGTATTCGTTCTTGACCAAGCCGAACCGAAGCAGGCCTCCTTTCGGGTTGACCGCTTCCAGGTCGTCGCTGATCTTGAGTATCTGAGTATTATATTGGGTGCGGAGGTGATAGCCGGTCTGGCCGGCGTGCGGTGTACGGTATTGCCAGTGCTGCTGGGCGATCCAACTGCCTTTAGCGCCTGGTCCGCGGCGTCCTTTCTCACTCTTGTGCGGCTTGAGACCGATGCCGAATCGCTTGACCGGACCTTGGACGCCTTTGCCTTTCGTGACGCCATGGATGTCGAGGTAGTCGCCTTCCTTGAAGACTTCGCTCGCCTTGATACCGCTGGCCAGGTGCTCCTTGACGAATTTCAGCTTCTCTTCGTTGCTGCCGCCCATGTGGAGCTCGATGATCTCGGGCTTCTTCTTGCCGAAACCTGTCAGTGAGGGTTGTGTGAATGCGAGAATCGTGATGTCTGAGACGTCGTCGTTCAGTATCTTGTCGAGGGCTTGCGGGTCATGCGCCTTCTTGGTCATGATGCGGCGCCGGAGGTGCTTCTCCTTGCCGACGACGACCTCTTTGTGGACGCGCAGGCCGCCTTTCTTGGTATAGGCGCGTACGCTGTATATCTTCAACGGCGGGCATTCGATGATTGTGACTGGGACGGCGACCTCTTCTCCCTTGGTCATGGAGGTCTTGTGGGCGCTGGTGGCCATGACGCGGGTCATGCCTGCCTTGTAGCCGACAAAGCCTAGAAGGCCTTCACTGACAGGCTTCCAGCTGCGGACACGGGCTGTCGCCCGCTTGGCACGCTTGCGCGGCCAGGTCTGCATAGTTCCTGATCGTGGTCTGCCTTTCTTCATCTTGGCTACCTGGCCTGAGAACGAGTGTCAGCATCAGCTGTCCTGTCGTACTGGGGTTTTCGGTCCCAGGCTGTGGGTCTTCGCTCACCTCGCATGGGTGAGCTACTACGTCCGTTTGAACGTGGCGGAACCTTGCGAAACACCATTCGGTTTTTAAGGCTTGCTGTCGTGGCCAGACGACAAATGAGAAAAGAACCATATAGAAAAGAAATGATTTACCATATAGAAGGAAAAAGATATTAATAATTATCTATATAGTAATTATAATATGGAAAGAAAACCATTTATAAAAACAACCATATAGAAATTTATAATATAGAAAAGAAGTATTTGTCGAGGATGACGGAACCATTAAATACATTGCTGCGAGAAGACAATTATGGGAGATATACCAGCAGATGTCGGGAAGGCAATAATGTTCGCAATCATGGGGACTCTAGGTGCAGTAACTATGGTCCTGTTTTCAGGCGCTGTTAGAGCAGTAATGAAACGCAAGAACCAATATGACCCCAAAATTATGTTCCGCTACTTCTGCGCAACACTGGCCTTTGCGACGATGGGCATCATAGGTTTTGTATTGCTCTGGCAGAATCAGAATATCAACCTAACAGCAAAAACAGTGTCTATGATTGGTATTTGGTTGCCTGCAGCAGTAGGTCTCGGAACCTACTGGCTCTTCACGAGAAATATCAAACCGGAACAGCCACCAATAGAACCACAGAGCGAACCGACAGTCAATAATGCTTCTGAACCCAAGGAATAAGCTCTTCCAGTAGCTTCTCAATCATATCCTCACCCTCGTCACGATTGAAGACGTGATCAGCGCCAGGAATGATGACTAGCTTCTTAGGGGCGCCTACAGGTAAGGCGTCGAGCCTTTCCTGTTCGTGCTCGCGACGCATGAGCATGTCCTGGTCGCCGATGATGCAGAGGCACGGTGCCTTGATTTTAGGCGCTGTCGCCATGATATCTATCGATTCTGCCGAGTCGAGGTAGCGAGCGTCGAGCGGGAAGCGCTTTCCGAACCGCTCCTCGCCGAAGAAGATGGTCTCGCCAGCCCTCGCAGCAGCGTATTCCTCTGGAAACTTCTGCTTGAAGAGCTCTGCGCGAGCCACGCCCGCGAGCGATATGAGTGCTTTGACCCGCGAATCCTGCGCCCCCACTGCACGTATGACCCCACCACCCATTGAGTGTCCAATCAATAGGAACTCTCTGACCCTGGTATTCCCAAACCAATCCAGGACTGCTTGCAAGTCGTCTCTTTCTTTATGATATGTGGCTTCGCTGAACTCTCCTTCGGAATCGCCGTTGCCTGAGAAGTCGAAACGGAAGGAGGGGATATCATTTGCTGCTAGCGCTTCACAGATTGCGATAAGAATTGGGTTCTCCTTTGTATCGGCCAAGCCGTGACAAACTATAGCGAGCTTGCCACCAGAAATCGTGCCGTGTAGCACACCAACCAGCCGCTCATCTTGCTTATTCTTTATCGTCAGCCGCTCCATTATCTCCACCCTTCTTCTCTTCTTCCTTCCTTTTCATCCGTTCCCTATATAATCTACGCGCAGCCTTCTGTTCTTCGGTCAGCTTGGCGCGACCACCACCCTTGCCAGCAGTGCCTTGCGCTGCGCGGAAGCGTCGCAGCGCGTACTGTGCTGGGTTCTTAATCGTCTTGCACATGTCGTCCGGCTTGCAGACGCCGAGAGCCTTATAATAATCTGATTTACAATTGGGCGGCAGGATAATCTCGCGCTTCTTGGACTTCAGCTTCAGGTGGCTCTTGATGATGACCGGCCGCAGCGACTCAGGGTTAGCTTTGTTCCACTCCCAGATGCGTTCTTCAATCATCTCATTGTTCCAGCCGACAGCGCTCAAGAAGTTCGTGAGTATGAACAATGCGCGCTTCTTGCCGTCCTTCAGGCCAGCGAGAATCAACCGTATGCACGGCGGGAAGAGCTCTTCTGGCACCGCCTCTTCTGGCGCGGTGAATTCGCGCCGCTCTTTCGGCTTCTCAGTCTCGGCCTGGTGCGCCATCGCCTTCGCGAGCAGATCAGTCGCCTCACCAAGGTTATCAGGCTTGGCGAGCCATTTGCCCGACAGCGCGGCGCCAGGCTTTGCGGAGGCTTTCTTGAATTTTAGAACGGTTTTGGGGTCTATCAATACTGAAACCAACCCGCTCTTCTCGTGGAGCGAGAACGGCATGCGATACAGGTGGCGGCTGGCCAGAAGTATTGTATCAACCTCGATAAGCGAAAGAATATTGAACTTTTTGATTGCGGGCAATGCCGAACCGCAGCCGCACGCGTTTGTCGTGGCGAACCGTTCCATAACGGTCCCGTCATGCGGGCATTTCATATAATCGCTTTCTGACTTTGCCTGGTGTTCACATGCCGAGCACACAAACGTCGCAATTTTGGAGATTGTTTTGCGTGGCTTTTTGCACTCAGGGCAAACTGTCTTGATGACGTTCTCTCCGCCGAGCGATTTGGCCTTCTCATATTGCATCTTTATCTTCCCGAGGAAAATGATGTCATTCTCCTTCACCTTAACGTATTGTTCCTCTATATAGTCGAGCAAGTACTGGGCCAT
>QNDS01000265.1 GCA_003644925.1 Candidatus Fermentibacterota bacterium | reverse complement strand
TGTTCATGGGCGGGCTTCAGGCGGTAAGCCGGGGGTTCTTCTCAAGATTGATACCTGAGGAAATGAATGCGGAGTACTTCGGTTTCTTTTCGATTTCACAGAGATTTACAAGTATATTCGGACCGTTGATGTTCGCGCTTATTAGCGATCTTACAGGAAGTTCAAGATTGTCCATACTCTCTTTGCTGATCCTGTTCGTTCTGGGAGGTCTTGTTCTGAGAACAGTTAACAGTCCGGAGAATGCAGAATGATAATCGTTTTCATCCTTCTCTTCCTGCTGATACTGGAGGAAATCCTTCACAGGCTCAACAGAGGGCCATCGTTCATGAATGTCGATCTTGCTTCTGATTCTGTCGAACAAGTCGAGAGGAAAGGTAGTGGCAGTACTACTAAGCTTCTTGCATTGATACGTATATTGCAGCTTCTCGTATTCGCACTTCTTTTCTCATTTATTGCCGCCCTGTCGGGAATCAAGGTAATACAGACCCCCCCCGGCCAGCTGGCGGGCCTGGTGCTTCTTATCCAGGTAACCAGGATTCTGAACAGGAAAGTAATAAACCACTGGGCAGTCCTTGGCGCTGCGGTAATCCTTCAGGTTCTTCTTCTTGTCCTGCTTCTGATCAGCGGAATAACTCCTGATAACTCTATTGCGGCCGCTGCTCATGAGGCAGGTCCGATTGTGTCACTGATGTCATTCATCGTACTGTTTCTGCTTTCATCAACAATGTCATTCGCCGTGACATTCTACCTGCGCCTGCTGTCGAGGGAAGGAAGCGGGTTCTACTATTTCATGCCCTCACTCGCCTATTCGGAGTACTGGATAAGAAGACTGACCAGAATAGCCGCTAAAAGCGCCATAGTAACTCTACTTGTGTTTGTCTTTCTTATCATCAATTACAGATATCCGGCAGGTACTGCTATTCTGCAGATCGTGCTGGTGTTTTTACTTCTGACCGCAATATCTCTTTTCAGAAGCAGGTTGAAGCTATATCACCCGGCAGCTGTCTTTCTTGTTATTGCAGCATGGGTCTTCAATATCGTCTGGCTCCTGGCTGATATTCCATCACTGATCAGCGGTTAACTTGGGTAAACCGGACAAATCCCTGATAATTCAACTTCCACTTAATCCCGCAGCCCCCCTTGAAACGACAGGAAACGTCCCCCTTGCAGGAGCTTCATTGGCTGCCGCCGCATCGCTTCCTCCGGAAACTATCATTGATCAGAATATGATTGATACGATGGGAGACCGCTCTCTCGTGGATATGATCGTCAGTCGATCGCCTGAGCTTGTAGCATTTACCCTTTACATGTGGAACGCTGAGCGAAGCCTCTGGCTTGCCAATATGCTTAATCGGGAACTACCCGGGGTGATCACGGTTGCCGGTGGTCCTGAAGTGACCAGGGATAACGAATGGCTGCTTTCCTCCGGCGGATTCGATCTGATGGTTGGGGGTGAGGGTGAAGAGCTTGCCGGCAGAATTCTGGATCCGGTCTCGGCCCGAAACATTATCAGGGACCATGGTAACTTTCTGGACGCTGGTGCAATGAGTTTTGCTCCTGGAAGGTACCCTAATCCATGGCTTACTGGCTACCTGGATCCTTCCGCGGGAGCATCCGTTCTTGTCGAAACTGCAAGGGGGTGTTCCGGAGGATGTACATACTGCTCGTACAGGAGAACCCATCCGTTACCAAGGATGCTCGATGCAGGCAAAACTGAGCGGCTGCTTGGAAAACTCATTGATGCCGGAGCGGGAGAAATCGTTTTTCTGGATCCTGCTTTCAATAGCCGGGAGGATATTGTTCAGCTTCTCAAAAGCATGAAAACGCTTAAGGGTGAATTTTTCGGGGAAATGCTTGGTGATCGTATTTCACCGTACATTGCATCCCTTATAGCTGATGCAGGTTTCAGAAACGTTGAGATCGGTCTTCAGTCGGTCAACAGGGATACTCTGAAACGAGCTGGACGCCCAGCCGACCCGGAAATGGTGCTGGCAGGGGCAGTTAACCTCAAGAATGCAGGTGTATCACCTATCATAGATATCATACTCGATCTGCCGGGTGACAAACCTGAGGATGCTGTAAGAACAGCGCTCATGATCAGAGACAGGGATCTTCAGAAGCATGTACAGGTGTTCTACCTCTCAGTTCTTCCGGGAACTGTGATAAGGCAGCAGCTGGGGGGCGGGTATATGCCCCGTCCACCCTACTACAGATTTTTCAATGACGGTATGAACGGTTTTGACGAAGCAAGGGAGGAGATTGCTGATATCGTCGGATACGACCTGGATCTTGCGGGAAGACCCCTGCTGTTTGATGGATGGCCGGGTACGGAACTTATTGATCTTGACGCAGATCCTCTCCTCAGCAGACCGATGTCTTCTGCCAGGCATGGATCAATAAGGATAACATCGGATGATCCCTGGGCGAGAAGAAAACTTCTGCTTGAATTTGTTCGAACAAGACTGCAGGCGGATCCTTACTGTGTTCTCGATGTAATTCTATGTCCTGAAAAAGAATTTCCACTGGATCTTGTAAGTATGGTAAGAGAGCTGGACAGTATTGTGGACTATTCAGGCAGAACAGCCATGGCTCTTGGCAGACAGGGGAATTTGAGGATTTGTATTCTCCTGAAGAGTTCCGAACGTTTCAGGAGGGACTGGACAGCGTATGCTGCATCTCTCTGTACAGTGGTTGTCGATGTCTATTCTCCGGAAGAGCTGCACCGTGATCTTTGGGATATCGGAGTTTCTGTGCGACTGCCCGGTACCGCCTGGGATCTGAAAAAACTGTCATCGGAAGTACCAGCACTGCATCAGGTTCTCTTCAGGGAAAAATCAATGGAGGAGAGCTGGTGCAGAACTCTTGATATCTGACCGTTATAGCCCTCTTTGACCGATCATGACTTGCAGTATATTCGTGCATGGAAATTCGACTTCATCCGGACAAGGAGTTTCAATGAACAAGATTGTAGTTCGATATGCTGACGGTAAAATTCGAAAGGGTTTTACGAGTGACTTCTCACCGAACCGTGCAATGTTTCATCTGACAGGCAGAACTGATCAGAAAACAGACGTCATTTATGTTAACAAGCTGAAAGCAGTGTTTATCGTTAAGGAATTCGAAGGTGACCCGAACTACCGTGAAGCATCCGATTTCAGTGACTCCCAGCAGGTTTATGGTGCTAAACTTCGAGTCCATTTCAGCGACGGCGAAAAATTAGTAGGTGTGGGGATGGGGTACAAACCGGATAAAACGGGTTTCTTCCTGACACCCTGCGATCCGGACAGCAACACTATAAGGGCTTTCGTAGTAAATGAATGTGTTGATCACGTAGAGAAGCTATAAAGAGAACCGGCGGCATTCATTCGATTGCAGCCGGTTCTCATTCAGCTCGTTAATTACAGACCGTTCTTCAGACAATCCGGTACTGGCTGCTTTCGATCGTAGGCTACGGGGATTCTTCCCTCCTCCACATGAAGTATCTCGCGACCCTCTTTGTGCCCGAGTTCGAAGGCTTTAAGATTCATCTTGATGAACCGCCGGGGAACCCTCTCCTTCATGGCCCTGATCCAGGCATCAAGAGTGAACAACCTTGTGAGTGAAGCAAGCATACCAACAGCAATAATGTTCGCCGCCATGGGAGTTTTAAATTCCTCTATGCTTATGCTGGTGAGACTGTATTCGTACACTCTACCCTCGGGAATCTGATTCACAAAGGTTGTGTCCACCAGAATAATCCCTTCATCCTTGACCGATTTGCCGAATTTGTCCGCACTTTCCTGGTTCATCGCCAGAAGTATGTCGAGATTTCTACAGTTCGGGTACAGAATTTCTTTCTTTGAAATAATGATATCCGTTCTGCTTGCGCCGCCCCTTGCTTCCGGACCGTAGCTCTGGGTCTGGCATACATTGTAACCCGAATCAATAGCGGCCTCGGAGAATACTCTGCCTGCAAGACCAAGTCCCTGACCTCCCGCGCCTGAGAGTCTTATCTCATAATACTTCTTCATTTTTTAGCCTCCGCTGCCTTACGGGCATTTTCGCAGAGTACCGCGTATCTGTCTCCATAAGAGATGGAATCTCTGTCTACAAAGATGCCCCGGACGATCTTACCCTCTGTCTGGTCAGATTTCATGGCCTTCAGCTGGCTTAAGTTTATCGTATTGTCCTTAAGAAGCTTCATCATCTCAACCGGGCCTCCGAGACGGTTCGCCCTGCCGAAATTAGTCGGACATGGAGCGAGAGCTTCCACAACACTGAAACCCTTCTTCCGGAACGCTTTGAGAATCATGTTGTCAAGTTCTGTTACATGGTAAACCGTACCCCGGGCAACAAATGACGCGCCTGCTCCGTCCATGAGTTTGCAGACATCAAAACCCGGTTCGATCATACCGTATGGAGTAGTGGATGTTTTAGCTCCCGGAGGAGTGGTAGGAGAAAAC
>QNDS01000264.1 GCA_003644925.1 Candidatus Fermentibacterota bacterium | reverse complement strand
CTCAACTCCGGTCAGGGAATCAGAAGACTGTTCAAGCTTGCGAACGATGAACTGTTCTTTCCTCCGGATGATCTTCCACTTCGAAAGAAACTGGCTGAAACCTGCATGAGCAGACTTGGTGAAATGATTGATGAAGATACCCTCTCAACTGCTGAAACCGGAGAACTTCTGGAAATACTTCTTTCGGCCGGCATGCTTGCCGATGCTGTTTCGGTTGCCAGACAGAACGGCTCGAACGAGTTACTCTCCAGATTGAGGGATGGTCTGGCGGAAGCCAGAAGAGATTCAACAGGGGAGGGGAATGCTTTCAATATGGTTGTTTCCGGGAGATCCGATGAAGCCCTTAAAACTCTGGACGAGTCGGAAGATGAATCCTCCCGGGCTATGGATACCAGGGCTCTTGCTTTGTGGAATCTCGGATTCAGAGATCGAGCTATCGCAGCATGGATGAATGAATACAGAAGAACGGAAGACGCGGTTCCCCTGAAGAGACTATTCTGGGCTCTTGAACAGGCAGGTGCTCCCATGGAAAGAGTAGCCCTGCGCAGATTCATTGCCGGGAAATACCCCGTGCTTGCCGGAATACTTAAGCAGGAGGGTTCTGCCTACAACCCGGATCAGATGGAATTAATATCAGGACTTCGTATCGAGACGAAAACAAAGAAGGTGAAAAATGGCTGACAAACCGGAAGTTGAGAACACTGATCATACTATGGAAGATTTGATTACCGGGATAGGGAAACTTGTTTACAAGCTTAATGAATCCGTGGTGAACATTGATACTCGTATAGAAAAGCTTGAAACAGGAGTTTCATCTCTGCTCACGGAGAAGTTTGAAAGTCTGACAGCAGAGTTGGTAAAGTCCAACGAGCTCCTTGCCGGTATGAGGGAAGACCTCAGCACGGCACAGGAGAAATTTCTTTCGGCTCTGGCTGCAGGACCTGAGGATTCCGTCAATAAGGAACTGTTCACAAAGGAGTTTGGCGAAGTGTCCCTTATGATCACTGAGTCAGCTTCATCCATCGCAAAGACCGTTACCGAAGTGATTGATCAGTCCAATGAGAACAGAGGGGTTATCTTTTCGGAAAACATCAAGATTATCTCCGATGGAATGGGCGAAATAACATCGAAAATGGATCAGGCCAGAGACAGCATACAGGAGAAGCTGGTGGAGATACAAGCTTCAACAGCCGAGGAAGTAACATCAATATCAAGCAGCATCAAGGAGAGCACCGATGCTCAGAAGGAGCAGCTCGAACAGATGAAGGGTCTGCTGACACTGCATTCTGTTGAGGTTAAGGATAGCAGGGTAAAAAATCTAAACCGTTCCGCAATAGTACATTTTAACAATGCCGAGTTAGATCAGGCCTCCTCGGATCTGAGGGAAGCTATTGAACTGAGTCCCGACAGTTCCGAGCTGCTTGCGAACATGGCTCACATAGAGGCATCACAGGGAAAACTGAAGGAAGCGGAAGAATACTTCAGAAAAGCTCTCGAAATCGATCCAGGACTTGAACCAGCCATCTCCGGTTTGGGAACAGTGCTTCTGGTAACCGGAAGATCCGCTGATACAATCGATTTCCTTCAGAAATATCTGAATGAGGATTCCGAGGCATCGGCCGGCATAATGATTGCCTTGAGCAGAGCTTACGTTTCCCAGGGTGACCATGCGAAAGCCCTGGCAGTCCTGGAGAAGGCAGATAAGATCGCCCCCGGACACCCTGAGCTGGAACAGGAACTTGCCAAGTACAGGGATTAAAGCACTTGTATATATACCTGTAATCGCAGTGCTGCTCACCGGATGCAGGGTACGTCAGCCGGATGAAAACCTCTCATGCCTGCAGAGAAGCATCATCGCTGAAGCCAGCGGAGATTCCCTGCTTCGGGAAGGGCTGGGAGAGCAGGCCAGGGAAGCTTACATCAGGGCTGCTCTTCTAAGGGTATCTGAGGACAGTCTTAGACTTGATCTCGCCTGGAAGGCTGCCGGATCTTCTGATTCTCCCAGTATAATCACAGCCCAGCTGCTTCTTGAGAAGCCGGATTCCCTTGCTCCTTACAGAGCCATCGAACTTGGAGGTGCCGGAGTGGGTATGGAACTTCTTTCCAGCCTCTCCCGCAATGATTGTGTAATGCCGGAATACCTTCGGCTGGTTCTTGCCGACTCACTTATTGAAGCCGATCTGGCCGATCTTGCTTTGCGGGCGCTAAGAGGAGTTCCGGGCGATCTGCCCGGACGGGCTTTGCGGAGCAGAAACGTACTTTTCTACAGGGGATACCTGGAAACCGGTCAGCTCACTTCAGCAGATTCTCTTTTAAATGAAGCTGAACGTTCAAGCGGGGATGAACTGCTGTCACTTCTGTATCACTACAGGGGTATCTGGATGTTGCAGAATGGTCATCCTGGATACAGGAACATTCTTCTGCACTCCTTTGAACTCTGGCCTGCCGCTCCGGTTCATGCTGATGCATACGACGAATTAAGGGTGGAATTGCTTAATGACAGAGATTTCGCTGCTTCGGTTGCCGATCCATTCTACAGTGGAGGCCTCTGGAACGAACTGTATGACATAGCCATTAATTCCGCTGATCCTGATCCTCAACTGTGGTATCTTGCTGCTCGTACACGGGACAGATTGGGTTTCTACGATACAGCGGTCAGCATGCTTGATGAATATCTTGTCAGATGGCCCGCCTGCGAGGGCGCGCCCGACGCGATGATCTATCTCGGGAGGGATCTTGGACGCTCAGGTAACTGGCAGAGGGGACTTGCGGTTCTGAAACAGTACGGAGAGGTGTATCCGGAGCATTACAGGATAGGTAACCTACCATGGTATATCGGTGATCTGCTGGTTGAGAACAGGCTCTGGCAGCAGGCTATTCCCTGGTTCCGCAGAACCCTTGAACGTTACCCGAACAATGTTACTGCAGACGATGCGCATTTCTATCTCTGCTTCTCACTCCTGCAATCCGGAATGATACCAGATGCTCTGAGCGAACTGCAGACATTCATCTCCAGATGGTCAGGCAGTGTATACCTTTCATCCGCGAAGTACTGGCTCGGTAAACTTCTCCTGGAAGAGGGCAATCCGGAGGGTGCAGTTATTCTTGAAAACCTGATCCAGTCCTTCCCCGCGAGTCTTCCCGCTTATTTTGCAAGAGAGCTTCTCGGGCAACCTGCCTGGGAGCCTGTGTTTACCGAAGAACCCCTGGCTGAATGGATGACGAGGCATGGACACGCTCCTGCCACACCGCCTGCAGCCGCGCTTAGAGGGTTATTCCTTCAGGAAGCCGGTCTGAGGCATTTTGCCGATGGTGAATTCCGGATGGCGGAAGAGATTGTCGGTGGACCAGATTATCTTGCTCCTTTCTATCTGGAACACGATGTATGGGAACGCAGACCAATATCCGGTTACAACATGTGGGATCTGTCGGGCAATGACAGCGACAGACCCAGGGAACTCTGGATGCTGCGCTTCCAGATGGCATGGCCGGAGCTTGTTGTCCCGGCAGGTGAGAAATACGGATTGGATTCCCTCTTCGCATGGGCAATAATAAGAAACGAAAGCATGTTCCAGCCGACCTGCTACTCGGTTGCCGGTGCAAGAGGTCTTATTCAGATGATCCCGAGCACCTCTGAGTATGTTGCGATTGAACAGGGATGGAACGACTACTCCCCGGACAGGCTTTACGATCCTGCTGTTTCCATAGAGTATGGGATCAGTTACATCTCGGGAGTTAACCGGGATTTAGGAGGAGACCCCGTGTTCACCGCAGCCGCATACAACGGGGGACCTCATAACGCTGTTCACTGGGGTGCCGAGGATATGGAGGCGGACGAGTTCTTCTCGCTTATAACTTACAATGAAACGAAAAACTATACGCAGAATGTCCATCATGCCTATATGATCTACAAGGCGCTTTATGAATAGGGTCGGCCCCCGAAGCTTCAGATAAACTCTTCGGTAGTGAACACTCTCAGCACTTCACCATCCTGCACCAGCTCTATCCAGGCCAGGTATCTGCCGTCTGGTGAAAGAACCGGCTGAGTTGCCCATTCCCCCGGGCGGGATGCCTGAGTGAGGTAACCGGATTCCCTGTTCATTATCCATACCGTGGTAGGATCTTCCCATGAACGTCCGAAGTCCGCCACCGGGAAAGGATCTTTCCTGCAGAATGCCAGCAGCTGTCCATCCAGAACAGCGGAGACCTGGCTAGCATTATCCAAGAATACTTTGTCGATCCCCGATTCTATGTTGAGAAATCTCAATTCCCAATCTCCCCATCCGCCTATCTGGAACAGCAGCACCCTGTCGGTTATCCACACAGGGTTGGATTCATGCCAGTCCCACCTGTAGAAAGTCGTATCGGTTCTGGCTCGTCTTCCCGAAGGTGCGGAGGCACCGATGATATAAAGTTCCTCATACCAGGTTGGATTCATTGCAAAATTCATGCATGCG
>QNDS01000263.1 GCA_003644925.1 Candidatus Fermentibacterota bacterium | reverse complement strand
GTTCGCTCTTTCTCTTTCGGTAACCCGCAGCGGTAGCCTGCAGAGATGCCTCTTCCATCTCAGCGGCGGATATCTTCTGGCGTAAATCCTCAAAGGCGGCCTCGTGCACTTTCAGCCCTTCGATCAGTTCCGCTTCGGATGAGCGGAGGGTTTCCAGTTCACCCGAATTGGCAAGAGCCTTCTTTTCGGCTTTGTGAGCCAGAGCTTCCCTTTCGATCAGACCGCCGCCCGATTCAGGAATCCCCAGTCTTACAAGGCCGTCCTGCCTGAACAGATCGCCTTCGATTGTTACAATATCCAGGTTCATACCGCTCCAGAACCACTTTGCGGCCATTTCCCTGTCAGGTGCCAGGATCGCTCCTGCAAGCAGATTTTGAAGACTTCTGTGTGAATCCTCCTCCAGACAGTCAGGCAGCCATACAGCCCCTTCGGGGATTTCAGGTCTATCCGCTTCCCGTACGTTCATGCAGTACCGCTCACCGTTGTTCCCATCGGGCAGAACACCTGGGCTGTCCCAGATCATCGAATCCTGGAACGAATCAAGCCATGCCCCCACAGCTACCCCCATTCCGCTGCGAACTGACATGAGCGAGGATATTCCAGGGTGTTCATAGTGAAGCGATGGTTTCGCTTCCCGCAGTCCGTTGATCCTGGCTTGAAGCAGACCGGTTTCCATTTCCAGAGAACGGATCAGTAATTTAACCTCTGTGATCTCACCTGAAATCCCCGCGCGGGAATGGCGGGTATCTTCGAGTGATGCTGTAAGGATTCCCTTTCTGATCCCTATTTCCCCGAGCAGTTTCTCGGCATCCTCAAGGCTATTCTGCAGTTCTCCCTGAGCTGACTCATATTCCACCTGCCGCTCAAGGGTATACTCGATCTCCTGTCTTGCCCTCTCCCTGTCGCGGAGGTTGTCTGTATACTGCTTTTGAAGAGACGTTACCGTCTCGGAGATCAATCGGTACTCTTCCCGAACTTTTTCCAGCTCCATGGTTGACTCAGCGTATTGTTTCTCAGCCTGTTCTAAATCTATTGAAGCAGTTTTCAGAACCTTCTCCGCATCACCTATCTGCTTCCTGATGGAAACCTCGCTATTGAGCAGCTCACCCGCTTCCTTCCTGAGCTGTTCCGCCCTCTTCAACTCATCGGATGATTCCCTCAGCGAATTCTCTATCTGTGATGACGTATTCCTGCGGCGCTCTTCGGTAACGGCCAGCTGCTCGCGGATCCTGCTCATTTCGCCGTCGAGATCCGCACATTGGGCATGTTCGCTGTCAAGACGGATCTGAGCCTTCTCAAGGGAAACACGAGCCTGACTCTGCCGTGCGGTCGCTGCTGATACAGCAGCCGAGGCTTTCTGCTCACGCCCGCTGCACAGCTTCATTCTATTTTCAAGCGCCCCGAGTTTCTCCCCTGATTCCTGGAGTGTTCTGTGCTCTCTGAGGCATCGGATCTCTGTAACACGCCTCTCGGCTTTTTCCCATCTTCTGTATGCTGAAACCTGCTTTTTAAGGGCGCTTACGTTACGTTCAACTTCGGATATGATGTCATCAAGTCTCTCAAGATCAACTCCGGCCGCGTTCAGTTTGAGCTCTGCACGATGGCGCTGAGTTTTGTATTTGACTATTCCAGCTGCCTCATCAAAGAGGAACCTTCTATCGGAAGGACCGCTGTCTATCATCTTCTTGGTCATGTTCTTCTCAAGTATCCAGTATCCGTTGCTGCCAAGACCCCTGTCCACGATGAGGTCCGCAATATCCATCAGTCTGCACCTGTTGCCGTTAATAAGGTATTCGCTGTCACCTGATCGAAAGAGCCTTCGCGTAACGGTGACCTCATCGAAATCCAGATCAAGTTCCCTCATTGAGTTATCGAAGGTTAAAACCACTTCGGCCATTCCCTGTGATTTCCTGAGAACTGTGCCGGAGAATATCACATCCTCCATACGGTCCGCACGCAGTTCATTCGGACTCTGTGAACCCAGCACCCACCGGATGGCATCAGCTATATTGCTTTTACCGCAGCCGTTAGGCCCGACAATGCATGAGATGCCTTCCTGAAATTCCATTTCAAAGGCATCTGCAAACGATTTAAAGCCTATTATTTCCAGCCTTTTCAGATACAAATGATGATGCTCCCGTCAGCTATAGGGCTCTTCTGCTCAATGTACATTGTCAAACACACTCCTAAAGTTATCCCCGAAACATTCGCAGCTTCGTCACGGACTCAGAAAAATAGACAAAAAGACTCACCATCACAAACCCGAGGGCTAGAAGACCAAGAGGATCAAGACCTGCCAGGATAAGCCCGGAAGGCCAGAGGGTTGTGTCCAGCATATAGGATACGGATGCGGAAGTGAGATATACTGACATAGCAAGGGATGTGTACTTGCCCCACCTGTTGGCAGCTGGAGGCGAACCGAGCTTCTTCGCGACATAAAGCCCTCCTGCAGCGATGATCGCATCCCTTACCAGAAACACTATTACGAACCACAGCGGAACACCGCCTAAAAAGGCAAGTGTAACTATGAAAGCGCCGATGGCTATCTTATCTGCAAGGGGATCGAAGATCTTTCCCCAGTCACTTATGGAATTGGTTTTCCTCGCTATAGAACCGTCAATAACATCCGAAAAAACGCCAATGAGTATCACGATAACTACAGGGATGATTTCCTTCTGGACAAGGAACACACATGCGATGAAAGCAAGGGGTATCCTGCTCAGGCTGATCAGATTAGGGATATTAAAAACAGGGCCCTTCATGACTGATCCCCCCCGCTCTCAGTCTGATGAATATCGGTTGCCGCCATCTTCCGTGCATGCTCCATTGCAGCTTTCCCTCCTCCGAGCAGCCTCGCGAGTTCTGCAACCCGGCTCTCTCTGTCATAAAGGACATTTACACGTGTGACCGGCAGGCCTTCGATTATTTCCTTCGATACAGCAAGGTGCCTTCTGGCCTTCGAGGCTATCTGCGGGAGATGTGTTATGACTATGACCTGCCTTAGACGTGAAACCCTGTCCAGGGAATCAGCCAGCAGATTTGCCGTCTCCCCTCCGACACCGCTGTCGATCTCATCAAACACCATTGCAGGCGCCTGGGTTACGCTGGCAAGCGCCAGCTTAAGGACAAGGCTCACTCTGGACATTTCACCGCCGCTGGCAACGGATGATAGCGGGCCTGGTTTCATCCCGGGGTTAGCACTGAAGAAGAACTCAGGTATCTCGCAGCCATCCGAACATATATTTAAATCTTTAATGACCAGCGATCTGCCGGTGGGAGTGGCATTCATCATAACCTCGAAGACAGCATCAGGCATACCAAGCAGTCTAAGTTCCTTCTGAACCGATTTTACCAGTTCCCCTGCACCGTTTTCTCTGAATCTGGAAAGTGAGATCGCAGTTTTATGGATGTAATCGGCTTTGAGGGGAATCGTTTCCTGCAGTTTCTCGTTCTCATTCTCCATAAGATCGTACCGCTCAAGCTCCGATTCAAGCCCCGAGCGCCTGTTGAGAAGATTCTCCAGGGTTCCGCTGCTCCTTCCAAGCAATTCAGCGTAACTGTCCAGTCTCTCATCGATCTCCTGAATTCTCCAAGGAGCGCTGTCTATTCTGGAAAGCATGATTTCGCATTCGCAGGAGGCTTCTGTCAACGCGATATCCGCCTGCTCGAGCAGTTCAAGAACATCTTTCGACTCTATTCCGGAATTGGCAAGGGAATAGCGAAATGCCCCCAGAGAAACAAGAATACCGTCATCCCCGGAGATCCCTTCGGTTATTGTCCCCAGAGTCTCAGCACTGTTCTGGACAGCCTTCAGCTCACGCCTCTCGGACATAAGGCTGTCGTAATCCTCAACAGAGGGATTCAGCTTATCGATCAGTGAGAGCTCATGTTGAGCTATATCCCTCTTCTCCGAAACAGCCTCCAGCAGGGTACTCAATTCTTCGGATCGTTTGAGGAGACTTCTGTATTCCCCGAACCCGGTAACGAGTTCCGCTGCAAGTACAGAACAACCACTGAAACTATCGAGAGCTTCATTCTGGACGCGGCGGTTTAAAAGCGCAGGGGTCGAACCCTGCGAATGAAGGTCAACAAAACCTGCCAGAAGGCTCCTGCCCTCTTCGAGGGTTGTCAGTTCATCATTGACAAAGAATCGGCTTCTGCCCTGTGATCTTACCTCTCTTCTTATCAGGATTTCCGAACCATCCTCCAGAAGAAATAGAGCCTCAACGCTGGCTGCGACCGCTCCGGGTCTGACCATTGATGTGTCCGCCCGTTCTCCAAGGGCCAGCATAAGCCCGTCGATCAGAATGGATTTTCCGGAGCCTGTCTCACCAGTCAGTATGTTCAGTCCCTGATCGAATTCTATCGATGTATCGTTTATCGTCGCGAGATTCCGCAGCGTGAGGCTGACGATCATATCAACCTCTTACTCCCCAGCCCAGCTTAAGGCCAAGCCTGC
>QNDS01000262.1 GCA_003644925.1 Candidatus Fermentibacterota bacterium | reverse complement strand
CCGGATCTTAAGGAACTTATTGCACAAGTCATCTCAGAATTGCCAGTATAACCCAGTCCGGAGCATAGAAAACCATTACAATCGATAAATCTGCTTGATCCTGACTCGTTTGGAGTTCAACGACCTTTATGAATACCGTTGAATTTAATTCTGAGTCCAGTGTAAAACAGATACCGCCATTATGAGGTTTGCTCAGGCATTGTCCTTACACCGGTAGTCGTCAACAAGTTACGAAAAACAGGAACTATCCAGCAGTAACCTGGGAACTGAAGCAATGATATCAGAGTCTAAACAAAACCCCACCGCTTAAGGATAAACCGGTTGAATAGCCCAGGCCCCTGTCTCTGGCACCATCGCTAATGTAACCCAGGTCTGCAAAGATCCTGATACCGCAAGGGAATGCATACCCCAGGCCTGTTCCAGTCCATACGTAAAACTCAGTTCCCTGAGGATTGTCATATTCTGCGTAATACTGATCAACCACGGAAAACCCGATGAAGCATCTTGGTTTGAAGCCGTTGGATGTGCTAGCCACAATCAGACGACCACCGGCGGTGCTGTTGAGAAGGGCAAGAGAACCAGCATATACTTCCAAAGTTAATAATCCCGAAACATTCGCCTGGTAAGTCAGCGCAAGCATCTGGGGAAACCCTGCGGAGGCTCCGAGATTGTGGGTAACCGAGGTCTCAGCATTAGAAAATGATAGGCAGAGTACGAGCAGCAGTAATCCCTCTGGAACATGGTTTCTCATAAGACTCCAATAAAAAAGAATGTAATCAACCCTCTCTGTTCGTTATGCAAATATATGCTGATCGTTCAGAACAGTGTTTATGTATCACAAATGCTCATTGATATTGGTAACCAACATCACATCCTGCATAACTGGCGGGGGTGATGGTTCTGAGTTGGAACCTCTTTATGGCGTGGATGCAGGGATTGAAGGTTATTAAATTGACTGATTAGTAGTTAGATTTTATTTGAATAGCACGTAGAAGTTCATTAAAAGGACTTTTGTTTCTAAACTAAAGGCTCAACGATCATTTGAACTCTTGACTTGATCAGGAAAGGCATGTATCTACAATGTAGATATGGAGGAATCATGAAAACAGTAGTAAAAAAGTGGGGAAATAGCTTGGCTATTCGAATACCAAAGGTGATATCGAAAGAACTGAGCATTCAGTACGACACAGAAGTGGAGATGATTGCCAAGAATGGCTCTCTGATACTTACTCCTCGGCCCAGTTACTTGTTAAAGGATCTTCTTGCACAGGTGAACCAGGAGAATCTTCACGAAGAAATTGACACCGGTGATCGAACAGGCAGAGAAGAATGGTAAGGTCAGAAGTATCACCTGACCGGGGAGACATTGTCTGGCTGTCCTTTGATCCGCAGACTGGACATGAACAGAAAGGTAGAAGACCGGCAATAGTTCTTTCCCCTAAGGAATACAATCAGAAAGTGGGACTTGCTTTAATGTGTCCTGTCACAAACAGAATCAAAGGTTATCCCTTTGAAGTCAGACTCCCTGATAGATGTGAGGTTTTCGGAGTTGTGCTTTCAGATCAGGTGAAAAGCCTTGACTGGAAAGCAAGGAACGCCAAAATAGTCTGCAATGTCCCAGATGAAATTGTTGTAGATGTTCTTGGGAAATTACGAATACTACTAACACACCCGGAATAATAGCATAGGCCTACTTTTCTGAAAGTACATATCTCGGTTTTGTTGGTTAGATGGCGGAGGGGGTGGGATTCGAACCCACGGACCCCACATAGGGGGTCAACGGTTTTCGAGACCGTCCCGTTCGACCACTCCGGCACCCCTCCGCGGGACGAAAATATGCCCTGATGAAGTGGTTTCAGCAAGTACTGTACTGTGCATGCTCATTTACACTGGGAACCAAATATTGCATTCTCTTACTATGAATATAGTGCTGACATTAAAAAAGGAGAATGTTATAGTTTCTGGAAACGCAGAAATCCTTTAGGAGAAATCAAATGAATAAAACACTTATACTCTTTGCCTCACTGGCATTTACTCTGTTAATTGTTTCCTGTCTGCCTGAAAGCCCTGCGCCGGGTACCGGCCCGGATTTCAGTACTGAGCTTCTGGTGGATACATGTACTACGTTTGGAGAGATAGTTCCGGGAGAGAGCTCCACATTCACACTCACCTGGACAGCTTCCGATGAGGCTGAGTGGTACGATATCAGAATATCCCCCCATCCAATTAACGATGCGAACTGGAATGCTGCACTTAGAATTGACTCAGTTCCCTCTTCTGATACTACAATTATGACTGTCCAGGTACAGGTGCAGCCTGAAGTATTTGAGAATACCTGCATTTCATGTGGATTGTGTGTTGAAGCATGCACGCAGAACGCCATGAGTCTTATTGACGGTAAAGCTGTCATTGATCTCAACAGGTGCACTGCATGCGGTGAGTGTGTGAGAGTATGTCCTGTCAACGCGATTACCGACAGCCGATTCGGACAGGCTTATTACTTCGCTATGAGGGCTATGGGGTCAGGTAATACGCAATCCGAGGTTGTTTCAGCAACGGGTAGTTACAGGCTTCGATACATGAACCTTGAAAGCTGGTGTGGTGACTGTGCTTACGAGTGTTTCATATTGCTGGATTCCTGTGGACCCGGATGCCCTGTGGACGCTATCTGGTACACACCTGACACGAGTACAGAATTTGATTCCGGGATGGTTCATATTGATTATGATCTTTGCATTGACTGCGGCCAGTGCTTTATTCAGTGTCACGAGTACGGGCTCTGGTCAATAATGAAGGAGGTGGTTGCTGAATGAAAACTCTGATACCGGTAGTTATACTTGCCCTTGTCTCAACTGTAACAGCTTCTCTTACGTTCTCGCAGGATGCCGGCGGAAGCGTCATCCAGTGGGATCCGCTTGAAGGCAGCTATGAATCGCTTGTGCTGCGTTGTTCGGAGACAGCGTACGATGCGGAAGATCCCGACTGGGGTACCGTTCTTGCGACGGTATATCCCGATTCCACCGGGGAATTTCCGACATCAGTTCAGATCCCGGCAGCGTTTATTGTTGATCCGGATAAGTGTATTGCTTGTGCCATCTGTATAAGTCAGTGCCCTACAGACGCAATAACAGCGGATGCAGAGGGGAAGGCTGTTATCGATCCCGCTCTCTGCATAGCATGCGGGATATGCGCGAATGTGTGCCCTGTAGATGCAATTTTCGTGCCGTCTTCCGGATTGTATTACGGTCTTTTCGGGGTCAGCGCTGAGATCATAGAGGAGCTTATCCAGGAGTCAGTTCTATGACCCGGAAAGCAATAATCATTACGACAGTGCTATTGATTCTTGCCACCGTTGTACTTGCTGAAACATTCTTCAGAGTTGACCGCGCCGTTTGCACTGGATGCGGTGATTGCTTCGAGGTCTGCCCCGTAGATGCAATTGAAATAATCGATGGCAAGTCTCACATAGACCCTGAAAAATGCATAGGCTGCGGGTTCTGTCAGGGGGTGTGCAGCTATGACGCGATTCGTTAAAACGCTTGCTGCGATAGCGGCAGGATTCATTTTGTTCATCGCCTGCGAAGGACCTGTGGAAAGCACTCAGCTTCTTGTCAATACTGACGATTGCACAGGATGCGGAGAGTGCGTGGAAGTCTGCCCTTACAACGCGATTGAGATTATCGATGGCGATGCGGTTATCGATCCTTCCCTGTGTCACTTCTGCTACAGGTGTGTGGAACAGTGTCCGGAAGGAGCGATATACTGATGAAAACTTCACTATTTATCTTCCTTCTCGTGCTTCCTGTGCTCGCCATGGCCATATCTCTGGATGGATGGGTCGATATCCGAACCGGAGGCGACAGCCTTTCTCCTCAAATGGGAAGAGGAGACCTGGGAGGCTTGCTTAAAGGCGGTAACTGGAGCCTTGTAGTCAGCCAGAGGTTTTCCCGCGCGGATAGCTCAGGTGTTGTCCAGAGGATACTGAATACCTACAGCAGGACAGATGTGGATTTCTCAATTACGGCAGGACCTGTAACCATTAACCCTGATGTCTGCTGGACAGTTGATCTGGGGGATAAGAAACCTGAAGTCATTCTGCCTGTGCAGGCCGGAGTCGCATACAGAGAGGGCTTTATAAGGCCCGGTCTTGGTATTGAAGCTGATGTTTCTGAAAACATTCACCTTTTTGCGAGAGGTATGTACTGGAACAGGGATCTTGTGCAGGAAGACGGTTACGATCTTGCATGGACTGAAACCCGCATAAGCGGTGGCGTAACCTGGGACACTCCTTTGAACATCTCTCTTACAGTTGCCGGTTTGAACCATGAAACAAGCTCGGATTTTATTGATTACGAGGCCAGCTGGAGCAGGATTGATGTTAATCTTGCCGCACAGCCGCAATCGCTTCCTTTTAATATGTCCGTCATAGGGGACGTGACCTATTCCGTCTACGACGGTTTGGATTTCAACGATCACGATATTG
>QNDS01000261.1 GCA_003644925.1 Candidatus Fermentibacterota bacterium | reverse complement strand
CCCAGCCCCGGGACTTCAATTTCAAACGGACCTGAAGATATTGAGAGATAGCCCAGAGTATCAACTGTCCCTGCGCCGGTTCTCCATCTCGAGTAATCATCTATATGAAGGAGTATCAGTTCGATCCTTGCTGTATCGGGGCTTATAATGAGTTCCCCCTGCAGACTGGCGCTGTCCGACAGATGCGGAGGTATCGCGAATCTGACCGCTCTGTATCGGGCGACAGGGATTTCCATTGTTTCCTGTTTGAGCAGAGAAACACTTCCCGAATTCAGAAGCCCGGCAATGAGAAGGATAACAGGCATAATAATCTTCATAGTCTTTTAGTATAGTACCAGCAGGCAGGAATGACACATCCGCGGAAAACCGGGCTGAGGGCGGTACCCGGCAAACATTTGAAAAGAAGGTGGAGATCTGTCTCTGAGAGGAACTTATTATCATGCTATATCCGGTCTGACCGGGATTCTCGGTTACAGAGGCGCCGAGCTGCTCGCTGGAGTTCTAGCCACGGCCAGATACTCCGGCAACAGGAAAATGAACAGCGTCTATCTCGGACACCTTTCAAGAGTTTTCCCGGAGAAAAGCGGAACCCAGCTCAGGAGTATGCTCAAAGGATACTGGAGAATACACCAGAGAGCTCTTCTGGGCCTCTTCTACTCAGACCGGCTCAACAGAGAGAATGTATCCGGAATGGTATCCTGGGAGAACAGAGACGTTCTGGACGAGGCTGTTCAAGAGGGAAAAGGTGTTCTCCTCCTGGTTCCTCACTTCGGCGACGAGAGGACTCTTCATATTCTGCTGGCAATTACCGGTTATACGATGCATGTAATATCATCAAGATATGCCGATGCTCCGGATATTCTGAAAAGAGCAAGACTGGACGTGAGCCGGAGATGGCACCACGTAGCTTTCCCTGACGAACCTCTCCGCTGGGCATACGATGCAATAGACAGGGGAGAGATCATTCAAATATCCCCAACGGGGTGGGGTGGGCCGAAGGGACACTGGGTAAAGAGTTTCGGGGTCCCTGTTCTTGCTTCCTCTACGCCTGTGAGGCTGGCAAAATCCACAGGGTGCAGGCTGCTGATAGTTTACAACAGAACCCTTCGGGGAATGAAGAGCCATATAACGTTTCAGAGATTCGACCCGGAGAGTCTGGATATCAGTGGTACCGGACAGCTTTTCGCACGGTTCGAATCAATTGCAAAACAGTACCCCGAGCAGTACAACTGGATGAATCTCGTAATAAGACACAGGGAAACCAATACAATAGCGAGGCTGGGAAACATTCCGAAGAATGAATCAGCTGTTGAGATGGCCGCTGTTCATGCTGACTGGGATCCTGCCAATATTCAAAAATTTCAGACGGTTTCTTCCATATCAGCCTCTCCGGGGTCAGCCCCGGCGGAGTAGAGCCTTCCCAGAGCGATCCCCTGGATTATCAGGTAGATCCCTACAAGCAGAGGAATAAGCCCTGTTCCCGCTGCTATCAGCGGAAGTATTGATGAACCTGCGGCATTCTCAATTGCCCCGGCAGCTTTTGAGAGGTGCTGTGTCGCCTCGGTGAAAGCTTCCTCGGTGGAGAAAAGGTCTCCCGCCAGGGAATCAACTCCGTTTGCAACTTCGAAAAGAATCGGCTCAAGGGGCTGCAGTGTAACGGAAAGATGTTCCATCTGGGATATCATCTCTCCAGACGAGTAGTAAGTATTATTCAGGCTGGAAATCGCTTCAGAGAAGTAATTCCTGCCTATCATAGAAGTTATTGTAGGCGGAAGGTTTTCAAGACTCTCCCCCACAGTTAGAACCAGTCTTCTTATGTCTTCTGTGGTCTCGCTGATATTTTCAACCGTAATCCAGGTTTCGTGAACTATTTCCCTCATGCTTCTTATTGAATTGCTTACTTCGCCGACAAGGGAGGAAGATGTTCCGAAATCCTTACCTATCAGCTCCACAGCAGCATTGGCGCTGTGAAGCCCTTCCGATATGGATAGAAGGCTGCCCCTGACGGGGCCCCAGGCTGCTGCCGAGAATATGATTATCGCTGCCCCGGCCACAATGGCGATTACTCCAAGAATCCATGAGAGTAAGATGGATATACTGTGAGATATCAGATTTTTCTTTTTCATTTCATGTCCCCCGCCTCGGTACGTTCTGAAAAGTTAGTATGTTCTGAAAAGTTTGAATTAAAGTACCAAAATGAAGAGGAAAAAACAAGACTGAAGCCAACGGGAGACGAAGATGTACCAGGAGTTTTCAGAAAGGCTGATGATCAGATGATAGATGAAATCATACAGGCGGCTCAGGAAGCCGGTTCAATTCTTCTCGATGCCCAGAGCAGTGCAGAAGTATCAAGAAAGAGCATGCACGAACTAGTGACAACCGCTGATCTGCTCTCGGAGCAGTACCTTAGAACACGTCTTCTGGAAATCGAACCGAAAGCGGGTTTCCTTGGCGAGGAGAGCTGGGAAGGAGAATTTCCTGCTCCCCCCTTCTGGATAGTGGACCCTCTGGACGGTACTAATAACTACGCACACGGTTATCCTGTCTGGGCCGTGAGCATAGCGTACTGGAACGGTAGTGATGTAGAGTACGGCTGCGTGCATGATCCGGGCAGGAACGAAACCTTTTCCGCTTCAATTGGGTCCGGAGCGTGGATGAACGGACATCGGATTGTTTCTACCGGCGTGGAGGAAATTTCGGATTGCATTTTCGCCACCGGCTTCCCATACCACAGGAAGATCAATGATCCCGGTATGGATCTTGATGTCCTGCGGTACTTTCTCGAAAGGGTGCAGGGAATACGCAGGGGGGGCTCAGCAGCACTTGATCTGGCTTACGTGGCATGCGGCAGGCTAGACGGATTCTGGGAAGAGCATCTGAAGCCCTGGGATATGGCAGCCGGTTTTCTTCTTGCAGTTGAATCCGGCGGGAAGGTTTCTTCATACAAAGGAGAAGAATGGTCCCCGGCTTCCGGAGGAGTGATCGCTTCCGGAGCACCCATTCACCGTACGATGCTGCAGGGAATTATTCATAGAAAAAACAGGTGACACGGAATATGAATCCCCTGTCACCTGTCTATCGATCCAGTTTACCTGTCAGAATCCCAGGTTCACTCCGGCGTAGAACATACTGATACCGTCCACATCCTGATCCGAGGCTATGGGTTTGGTGTATTTATACTCTCCGAAAATGCTGAAGGGGATCATGGGAGGCTCGAAAACAACCCCTATGACTCCATGAATACCGGGGTGAACGTGATCGTAGGCATCGATACTCAGGTTGCCGCCCGTTTCCTCATTGACAACCTGCATAAGGATATCGGCGTCGCTGAAAAGCAGGTGGACTCCGCCTCCTGCGCCTATATAAGGTTTCAGGGGCAGAACTCCGATGGGTATTTTGATTTTCATGGTAGCGCCCAGGTCGATGTCATGGAAAGTAGCTGTGTAATCGTGGAGGAGCTGCGTGCTGATACTGTCCGGAGACCATCCCCACTCGTCTTCAAGATACTGGTAAAGACCTGTTGTGTCTCCCTGGTAGTTCTGACCGTATTCATCGTTGATATAGGAGAGAAGGTACTGCTCCATAGTGATATCACTCTCGCTTGAGGCGTACGATCCGCTGATCTCAAGGTCGACAAGGCCCAGTAGAGGAAAAGTCAGCTGGCCTCCAAAAACAGCGCTTGAAGCGCTTTGACCTGTCCTCGGGTCACCCCCGCTGTAGTAGCCAATCCTGCCGCCAACCTTCATCCCGGCAGTAGCTAAACCACATACCAGTAACAGTATAAGAATCTTTTTCATTTAAATCTCCTTTCGGTGTTTTGATTAATATACTGCATGTTCGACAGGGGCGACTGCCGGTCGAAAAGAGTACCTTGACTCGTGCGGAGTCCTGCTGTTAAATTATTATGTTGTCTTAATGTACCTCTATAAATCCTAAGTTCATTTAATAAGGAGGCATTTGATATGAAGAGAACTTTCTTGATTATGCTCCTGGCCGCGGCATCTGTTTTCGCAGCGGGACAGGGAAGCGTTTCCGCCTGGCAATCCTTCGGAGGAGCCATGGGAGAAAGTCCGGAGGTGACGGTTCTTGAATCCGACCAGAACCATATGCTTCTGGAAATCTCCATCCCGGGCTTCTGGCTTTATGACAGGCCGGCAGAAGGCATAGCATGGAGCTGTGTTGAGCTGCCCGGATGCAACCCGCAGGGAAGAGTAGGTCTGCCTGACCTTCCTTCCGTAGTCGAACTGTTCGCGCTTCCTTTCGGAACCGGGGCCGTTGTAACGGTTGAGGAAGTTAGTTCAACAACATACCAGAACATGGAGATCCTCCCCAGACAGACCCCCGATATCGACATGGCGCATACTCCGTTCCCCTTTGTCATCTCCGATGAATTCTATCAGGGTGGCGAAAGTTATCCCTCCGCAAACGTAGAGATCGACAGCGAAGGAATCTGGGCCGGGCTGAATATTGCAAGACTCGTGGTTAACCCCT
>QNDS01000260.1 GCA_003644925.1 Candidatus Fermentibacterota bacterium | reverse complement strand
GTCGTTCTGGAGCAGCTCGATCTCCAGTTCAAGAGAATCGATCTCCGCATTAAGGCTTTCGATCGACAGGGAAATCCGGTCAACGTCTCCTTTGAGTCCGGCCAGGGCAATGAATCCATGCCTGTTGAAGACGAGAATCGCGGCAACGATCACAAAAACAGAAACCAGTATAACGTAAAACAATCTTCTGTTGCCGTTGCCCTGCTGTCTCAAATCACTCCCCGTTGAATATTTCGAAAAAATGAGGACCTCTGAAGATCGCCTGAGTTCCAAGCTCTTCCTCTATCCGCAGCAGCTGGTTGTACTTGGCGACTCTATCCGTTCTGCAGGCGGAGCCCGTTTTTAAAAGGTCTGTGTTCATGGCAACAGCGAAATCGCTGATATATGTATCTTCCGTTTCGCCGCTCCTGTGGCTGACAACCGTCTTCCAACCATTCTTGTGGGCCAGATTCACAGTGTTCATCGTTTCAGTAACCGTTCCGATCTGGTTCAGCTTTATAAGAATCGAGTTGGCGGCATCGGAGTTGATAGCTCTTGACAGCCTTTCCTCATTAGTTACAAGAAGATCATCTCCGATGATCAATATCCTGTCCCCAAGAAGACCGTTCATCCTCACCCAGCCTTCCCAATCGTCTTCTGCCAGACCATCTTCGATGCTTACAATCGGGAATTCTTCGATGAGTTCGCTCCAGTAATCCACCATCCGGGCGGAGGAAAGCCCATCCGGATCACATCCATGCATGAAATAGAGGCCATCTCTGTAAAATTCGCTGGCAGCCGGATCAAGAGCGATAAATACGTTTTTACCGGCTATATACCCGGCGTCCCCGATACTTTCGACTATCAGCTCCAGAGCCGCTCTGTTTGAAGGCAGATCGGGGGCCAGTCCTCCCTCATCACCTACTGTAGTTGAAAGACCCATAGACGATGCCCTTCGTCTAAGAGCGTGGAATATCTCTGTTCCCGCCTGCAGGGCTCTACTGAAAGTTTCAAATCCCGCCGGGACTATCATGAACTCCTGCAGATCGATAGGATTAGAAGCATGCTGACCGCCATTGAGAATATTCATGAAAGGTATGGGCAGGTGCCTTGCTCCGGGGCCGCCGAGATATCTGTACAGCGGAAGCCCCAGATGGTTTGCTGCCGCCCTCGATACTGCCATTGAAACAGCCAGCATACTGTTAGCACCCAGCTTGCCTTTGTTGGGAGTTCCATCCAGTCGGATCATGATTTCATCAATTGCCGCCTGATTTATTGCCGAAAGACCGCATATTGCAGGTGCAATGATCCTTTCGATGTTTTCAATTGCTTTTCGTACACTTTTGCCGCCGTAAGAGTCACCGCCGTCTCTAAGTTCTACAGCTTCATGTTCTCCCGTAGAGGCTCCACTGGGAACAGCTGCTCTTCCCCATCCTCCATTGAGAAGAAATACCTCGGCCTCGACAGTGGGATTTCCTCTGGAATCGAGGATCTGACGTGCGTGAATATCAATTATATCCGGCATCTGTGTTCCTTTCATATTACGTATTATCTGCGGGAATATACATCCTGGCGCCATACCGGGGTGTGAATTCCTCCTGAAGTATACTACGAAAAAATAACCTGGTTAGATCCAGTAGAGATGTAGTCGGCAACAATTTCCTCAGGTGTACTGGTACTGAGAAGGGCAAGTATGGCATCGCTTATATTCGGGTCAAATTGAGAACCGCTGTTTTTTCTGATTTCCTTCATTGCGAAATCGACCCCGGGAGATTTTCTGTAAACCCTGTCTGAAGTCATGGCATCGAAACTGTCGGCAACAGTGAGCATCCTGGCATGGAAAGGGATATCTTCGCCTGAATAGCCGAAAGGGTAACCCTTTCCGTCGAATCTTTCATGGTGGTATCTGACCGTGTTTATGAAACTTCCGAATGCAGTAACGGGCCGGAGAATATTGTAACCCACCTCCGGGTGAGTCTTGATGATATGGTACTCTTCCTCCGTCAGGGAACTCTCCTTGTTCAGTATTAACTCAGGAATTCCGATTTTGCCTATATCATGAAGAAGCGCAGCGTTGTTCAGGAGGGAGATCTCTCTGGAAGGAAGTTTCATGTGCGCTGCGATTCGGGTGAGGTACGCGGCTACATTCCTGGAGTGATTGTGGGTATAAGGGTCTTTCGCGTCCACTGCGCTGGCCAGAGCTGAGATGGCCTGGATATAGTTTCTCTCGCTTGTTTCAAACAGGTAAGCGTTACTCAAAGCAGCGGCAGCATGTCTAATAAGTACGGGTACGTAAGAAGGGGTTCTGGCGGATATTGTGTCATTTGACCAGCTTGCAAGAACTATCATTCCCCGAAAGGAACTGAACTCGCCGAGGTCGAGGATTTCCACCATAGGAGAACTCTGCCAGTCGGTGCTTCTTGCGCTGGCAAATGAATCTCTGATACCGCTATCGAGGAAAAGCTGAACGTCTCTGCTGTTCTGTGTTTTCTCCAGAATAGTACGAAAACTCGTTCCGAGAACATGGTCGGGAATATCTGATCTTACCAGCATATAACTGAGAGGTATCATATCTTTCCCGCTGAGGAAAATCCCGAAAAGGTCGAATTCGACCATTGCCTTTAAACCCCGGCTTATGGAGGAAAGAACCTGGCTCGTATCAAGAGATGATGTGAATTCCGCAGCGAGGATATTAACCTTCTCAAGATTATCTGCCTGTTCTCTGAGAGAGGAAGCCATACTGTAATTAGTAAGCTGATTGCCCGCCTGGGCTGAAAACAGTCCCATGAGTTTCAGGTCTCTTACTGTGAATGATGATGGAATACGAGATCTTGCAACAATGCATACTCCAAGGTTGCCCTCCGGACTGGGAATAGGCACAGACATGAGGGAAAACACTCCGGAGTTCTCCGCAGGAAGGTGTTTTGTGTCTTCATCCGCCAGATAACCTCCTTTTCTTCCCAGGGTAGCTCTGCTTGCGTACTCCCAGATATCCTCGCTTAGAACTTCCTCTTTTCCAGAGCCTGTATTTCTCAGAAGAGATTCCCCCCCTGGTTCCCCGGACAGGTATATCCTTGCAGAATCTCCGCGGAAAGTATTTTTCAGGTTGCTGACAAGATTGTCCAGATATGTCTGAATGGACTGTTTGGATATGTCTATATTGACGGTTAGATCGTATAGATCTTTCAATTCGGGTGAAGGGAGAACTGAAAGCTGCTTTTCACGCACTTCAAGAGCTCTGGCAACGGTCTGATTGAGCTCCTCTATTTTAAAGGGTTTCGTAATAAAATCAAAAGCGCCACGCTGAATAGCATCCTTCGCAAGGTTGATTGAAGCGTGTCCGGTGATCAGGATCACGAAAGTGTCCGGATACTTACCCCTTACTTTAGAGGCCAGGTCAAGACCGCTGATATCAGGCATCATTATATCGCTGAGAATGAGGCTGAAGGAGGTCTTTTCAAGCTTTTTCAAGGCTTTCGCCCCATTCTCGGCTTCCTCGACAGAGAAGTTCTGGAGTTCGAGAACTTCCCGGCAGAAGGACCTTACCTTCCGATCATCATCAACTACAAGAATCCTGGCCTTCGCAGTCATTCAGTTCCTGCCTGTTTCCTTGGGTACTCCCAGACTGTTTATACGCGCAAGAAGGGTTGTCCGTTTAAGACCAAGCAACCCCGCTGCAAGAGTTCTGTTCCCTTCAGTCCGCTTCAGCGCATTAATGATATAGTGCTTCTCAATATTATCCAATAGGGAATCAAGCTGGATTCCGTTTCTGGAGGGATGTACTTCAGGCGGTTTGCCATGTGAGGGAAGCATCCTTCCGGGCAGATCCTTCGGAAGTATTACACGGTCCTCGCACAGAACCCAGGCCCGCTCCATTGTATTCTCCAGTTCCCTGACATTTCCCGGCCAGTGATACGAAAGAAGAATTGAAGCGGTATTGGAGCTCAGTGCGCATGAATCCCTTTTCTCAGTGCCCATCTGTCTTGAAAGAAAATGTTCTGCAAGAGGAAGAATATCATCGGTTCTATATCGCAGAGGGGGCACATGAACCTCAATGACATTGAGCCTGTAGTAAAGGTCTTCCCTGAATTCTTTTTTACTCATTGCCTCTTCGAGGTTAATATTGGTAGCTGTGATCAGCCTGACATCCGTGGTCAGTATCTCAGAACTCCCCACTGGTGAAAACTCCCCATCCTGCAGTACCCGCAGGAGTTTGACCTGCATGGCAGGGCTCATATTGCCAACCTCATCGAGAAATAGTGTTCCCCCGTCGGCAACACGAAACCGCCCATGATGTGTGGCCGTCGCGCCTGTAAAAGCACCCTTGATATGACCGAACAGCTCGCTTTCAAGAAGTCCCTCCGGGAGGGCACCTGAGTTTACCGATATGAAAGGCTGAGATGATCGCAGGGAATTACTGTGAACTGCCCGCGCTATCAGCTCCTTACCGGTGCCGCTTTCTCCTGTGACAAGAATGGTGCTGTCGGTCTTCGCTATCTTGCTTACCAGCTCCATAACCTGTTCCATTATGTGACTTCTGTATACAATTTTCCGGAAT